>JAYUFP010000450.1:0-1710 GCA_043738665.1 Isosphaeraceae bacterium | reverse complement strand
GAAATAGCCACAGCGATCGGTCCGACGGCCGACGCCGGGCGGAACGGGAACCGCGAAGTCACGCGCGAATCCTCCCAACAAGTCGGGTCAATCCGGTCCGAGGAGCATGTCCCCGGCCGGAACACAGGCCCATCAACCCGCCGACGAGGGCGGGTCGGTTTTGGCAACGCGGTCTCAGACGGGTCACTCACGTCTCTCACCCGTCTCGGCCCGTGGCGAAATTCAGGCGGTGAAGCGGAAGTTCCGGCGAGGAATTGGTGCAAACACCGAGAACTAAGACCTCTCGCGAGACCCTTCTCCGCGTCGGCTCCATCGCCTTTGAGGATAATGTATCGGGACTGATCCCCCCCTACAAGGTGCCCACCCATTTCGTTTTTTTCAGTCCTTACGAAATTACTAACGAGTACGCCAAAAAAACGGGCTACGAAGCGCCGGAGAAACCCTTCCGCAGAGAATGACCGGCTTCGCCGAACCTCATCTTGAGTCTTTGGTTTTCAGATTTCCGACACTCCCGTCCGATTTCTCACCGAGTGCGAACCAACACTCGAAGACCTCAAGACCGTTTGACCCGCCGGCGTTCTCGGTTTGGGTATGACCACCGTTTCTGGGGTGAAGTCCCCGAAGCGGACCGGGTCGCGCCGACTTACTGGGGGACGACCCGTCGGCCTTTGCCGTGTCTGGCGTTCATTGCGCCCATCTTGATCGCGTACGAAGCGGGGGTCTTCTGGATCGGGGGCCAATCCGCCGAGGTATTGCGGACCGGCGCCGACGCCTGGTTACGTCGCGGCCTGGGCATGTTCGGCGTCACCGATCAAGGGTTTTTGCCGCTCGGACTGGTCCTTGCCATGGTCGCCTGGCAAGCGTTCAGCCCGAGGAACTGGCGTTTCTCGCCGTGGTCGTTGCTAGGAATGGCCGCGGAGAGCCTGGTCCTGGCCGTCGCTTTGGTTGGGGTGAGCCGGCTGCTGGACGTGGGCTTTTTGGCACTCGAGCGACACGCGGCTCCGCCGTTGGACTCGAGTGGGGGGAGTTCGTTGGCGCCATTGGTAGGTTTCCTTGGCGCAGGAATCTACGAAGAAGCCCTCTTCCGTCTCGCCTTGATACCGCTGCTCTTTTGGACCTTGCGAATTCTGCAAACACCCCGGGTTCTCGCCAGCGCGGCGGCCGTGACGACGTCGGCGTTGCTGTTTTCACTGGCGCACCATGCGGGTTCGCCCGGAGAAACCTTCACCTGGTTCGCGTTCATCTTCCGGTGGTTAGCCGGGGTTTACTTCGCCTGGGTGTTCGTGGTCCGAGGTTTCGGCGTCGCGGTCGGTGCGCATACCGCGTACGATATCCTCGTCGGCTGGTTCGGCTGGCACTTCTGAACGGAGCGTCGGCGAGATTCGAGAACCTCCGAGGAGCCGATCGTTTGCGCATCGTCCACCTATCGGATATTCACGTCTGGCGATACGTGTTCAATCCGTTGCACCTGCTCAACAAGCGCGCGATCGGCATGGCCGACCTCCTCCTGGGGCGGGCGAGAAAGTTTCGACTGAATCGATTCGCCGACGTCGTCGAGCGCGCGGCAGGCCTCAACGCCGACCACGTGTTGATCACGGGCGACCTGACGACGACGGCGCTCGAGTCGGAATTCAAAGCCGCGCGAGAGACGCTGGCACCACTCCTGGCCGATCCCGACCGCGTGACGGTCTTGCCGGGAAATCACGACCG
>JAYUFP010000449.1:0-1712 GCA_043738665.1 Isosphaeraceae bacterium | reverse complement strand
AATGAGGGGACGGCGAAAACCAACGCCAAGATCGTGATGCCCCATCCCAGGTGATTCATGCCCGTCATGTCCCCGGTTCCGCTCGGCGGTGTGAATTTGATCACGAGCTTGGAGACAATCATCAATGCCAGCCCGAGGACCGCGAGGCCTGAGCAATAGCAGGAAGTCGAGCCGAATGTTACGCGTCGCATCCGAACCCCTTTCCGCGGCAAAACAAACTTGTCCTCGCTTCCCTCGTGGTGATCTCACAAATTAGAGCTTAGAGCCGTTCGATTCAAGACCCGTCATTCGCCGATCCGTCAACACTCTGTAATAAATCGGCCGTCTCGGATATACTTCAGAGTGCCGAAGTGTTCGGGGTGCCGGGGATTAAGCCCTCAGTGCTGAGAGTCGCCCGCCCACCCCATTTTTTCGACTTCCCCCGCCCGATCGAGGTTTCGCCATGAGCGTGAAACTGACCCGAACGCAGATCAAGAATCTGGAGCGGCTCGGGGGCGTCAACCCGGCCGATGAATCCTTCAGCAGACGCCAGTTCGTCACGCAGGTCGGCGGCACCGGCCTGGTGGTCGGAGGCGCGCTCGCGGCGGGGTTGCTCGCGCGCGACCGCTGGGGCATGGAAGGCGTCAAGCCCCCGCCCCCGGTGACTCTCAAGGACTACACCGTCAACGTCCCCGTCAGCAAGCCGAGCATGGTGGTCGTCCGCTCGACGCCTCCCTCGGGCAACTTCGCCTCGAAAGACGAAGAGAACGCCGCGAAGGAACGCCAGGCGATGACGATGGTCGAGTCGGCTCTGAAGGCGATGGGGGGGGTCGGCCACTTCATCAAGAAGGGCGACGTGGTCGTCATCAAGCCGAACGTGGCGTTCGACAAGAACCCCGACCTCGCCGCGACCACCCAGCCCGACACCGTCTCGGCGGTCGTCAAACTTTGCTTCGGAGCCGGGGCGCGGAAGGTGATCGTCTGCGACAACCCGATCAACAACCCCGAAAGCTGCTTCTTCAAGACCAAGGTCGGCGAGGCCGCCGTGCGTGCCGGGGCCGAATTGATGCTGCCCAAGGATAGCTACTTCGAGCAGCTCTACGTCGGCGGCGAGACCATCACCAACACCTGGCGGATGTTCTACCGCCCGTTCCGCGAGGCGACCAAAGTCATCGGCATTTCGCCGGTCAAGGACCATAACCTCTGCAAGGCCACGGTCTCAATGAAGAACTGGTACGGGCTACTCGGCAACCCGCGCAACCAGTTTCATCAAGACATCAACGGGATCATCTCCGACTTCGCACTGATGATGCGTCCCACCCTGGTGATCGCCGACGGCCGCAAGCTCTTGATGCGGAACGGACCGACCGGCGGAAGCCTCAACGACGTCAAGCGCGGTGACACGATGGTGGTCGGCACCGACCACCTGGCCGTCGATAGCTGGTGCGTGACCCGACTCCTTGAGCGATCCCGCCACGACATCATCTACCTCGACAAGGCCCTGGTGAAGACGGCTTCAAGAGGAATCCCCCTGGCCGACTGGCGACCGCAGTGGACGGAGGAGATCACGGTATGAGCCGTGGCGTCGCGAGCAGAGCGTCGAAGGTTCGTCGATGCGCGGGGAAGCCGGTTCCCGTGCTCGTCCCGCCGGAAATCCGCCTGCGGATTTCCACGAAGGACTTTGAAGCGCTCTGCCGCGAGAACCCCGATTTACGTCTCGAACGCTCGGCGCG
>JAYUFP010000448.1:0-15954 GCA_043738665.1 Isosphaeraceae bacterium | reverse complement strand
GCCGTAAGTCCCATGGCATTTCGCACAGGTCTTCTCAAAAACCACCTTGCCTCGTGCCGCTTTCGCGTCGTCGATCGGGAACGGGTAGCGCGGTGGGGTCAGGCTCTTGAAGTAGGCTTGGATGTCGCGAAACGTCGGTTCGAGCTTCTTGAGGTCGTCGAGCGATTTTTCGCCGAGAAGAAACTGCATGTTCGTGCGGACCGACTCCGCCGGGGTTCGGCCGTCGTAATACATCGTCGACTTCTTGGCGAGGTGCCACCAAGGCGGTACATCAAGTTCCGGAAGTTGGGCAGCAAGTTTCAAAGGGATGAAACGTCGCGAGAGGTCAGGATTGCGAAGGCTCAAGAGCACGGCGGAGAACATCCCCGCGTTAACCGTCCCTCGCGACGTATTGATGGCGAAAGAGGTGGGCGGCAGGAACCGGCCGTCAGCACGGGTCAGTTCGTTGAAAAGTCGGGTGGCGTCGAGTTGCGTGTTACCCAGGCCGGGATAACTCTTGCCGCCGATCGAGCCGCCGTGGCAGAGCAGGCAATCCACCTGAATGCCCGATTTTCCACCGTCGGCCAAGACCCCTTTTTTTAAACCCATCGGTAGGCCGTCGTTGGAAACGACCGCGGGGTTCAAGCCGTAACGGCGCCGGAAAGCTTCGGCGTAGGCCTCGGGCTCTTTCGTGACGTCCGGGGCCTTGTCGCCCCAAAATTTGCCGACTTTCGCGTACGCCTCGTCTTTCCACGCGGGGCCGAGCAGGCCTTTTGAAGTGATGACTTCTCGCCCGCGCGCGGCCAAGTTCGCATCGGGCGAGTCGGCCATTGCCGGCGAGGCGCACCCGGAGATGAGCAATATTAGAAAACCCAAACGAAGCCGTTCGCTCATCGCCGTTCCTTCGAGTCGTGCCCACCTGATCGGTACGTCCCAGTCCATTTATAGGCACTGGAACGGCGGTCGGGAATGGCGGCGCTCGATCACTTAATGGGCTTGGACAATTTCCTGGCGTAACCCGGGTCATCGGTGATGATACTTAGAGGCTTGATCCGGATGTTTCGGAACTGGACGAGGCTCGGCGGCCCGGTGTATTTGCCGTCCTTGAACCCGCCGTGGTGCTGCAAGATGAGCGGACCCGTGGCGGGGATTCCCGGCAGTTCCGCATCCTCGATCACGGTCGTGCCGTTGAGGACGACCGTCAGGCGATCGCCTTTGAGGGTGATCTCGAAGGCATTCCACTCGCCCACGGGCTTATCCGCCTGGGTTCTGGGGGTGACACCCGCGCGGACCTTCGCGGGCAACGACTTGTCCATCCGATACCCGTACACTTCGCCCGATCCGATCGGCCAGCACCACATGTTGACCTGGCTCTTACCCTTGAGGTCGCGAAGGTAAACGCCGGAATCGCTGTCCGGGAGCGTCAGCTTGATCTCTTTTCCGTCCACGCCTCGGGCGTGCGTCCCGTCGGGAAGGATATATGCGACGTTCGGATTGAGGTACGGCGTCTCCTTGAGCCGCCACTCCATCTTGAGGATGAAATCGCCGTAGATCCGCTTGCTGACGAGGTTTTTATCACCGTCCGCCTCGCTCCTGGCGTCATAGTCAATGACGCCGTCGAGAACCTTCCAGTGCCCGTTGTCACCTTTTGGGATCACCCACTGGGAGAGATCCTTGCCGTTGAAAAGCGGCAGGAAACCCTCATCGGATTTCTCTTGGGCCGCTCCCCTGGAAACCAGGATTGCCAAGACCAAGATTGAAAGGACACAGTGCTTTGAAAAGGCGAGCATGGTCGACAACCTTGCCGTGAAAGAATCGAGAAAACCCTCGTCGATGAGTCACGCCGGACGGATACTCACGCTAACCCGCGCGACGGGTGACGTCAATCGGCCATGTTCAAACATAAGGCCACTGATGAAATTTTGGACTCTTGAACGCCGGTCCATCGACACAGGTGGACAGTCCTGATAACATTGCGACGATTACGAATGCCTCGTTTCATCGCGTTGCCCGAAGCGACACGACGGATGGAAGGAGCGGTGATGGGAACCACCGAGATCGTCGCCAGTTTAAAGGAACTCTGCGCCGAGCAGGGACCGCGGCTGAGCACCGAGCAGATCGTCTCCTGGATCGAGCGCCAGGGGGGGTATGAGTCCGACTTCGAGTTGATCGCCTTCGCCAAGAAGATGAAGGCGCGACAGTACGCCCGGCTGCTCGAATTCGAGGACGCCGAATCGAGTCTCCGCGTGAAGCGGCTCTGGAGCTTTCACGACGCCCGCCGCGGTCGGCGGTTCTACATGGACATCCTCGAAATGCCCGAGGACGACCGCCGCAAGCTGGTCCGCCAGTACGCGCGATTCCTCAAGCAGTTGCGGAGCGTCCGCAAGGCGATGTCCGACTACTTCGCAGGTCAGCAGTTCTTCGGTTTCTATAACGGGAGCGAAGAGGACAACGAGGCGGAGCTCCGTGCCGATCATCTGACGCAAGCACCCGGGCGGTGAGCGGTTCGAGGAGTCTTAGTGCCCATCTAAAAACGGAAATGACGGAGAGCGAATGACTTATGGCGGATGAGGGGAGGTGAACGGGCATCGTGTTTGCTCGATTTCCCGCATTTTCGTTTGTCTCCGCCATCCGCCATAAGTCATTGCCCTGAATCGAAAACGATCTCGGATGGACTCTTAGTCGATTCGCGACGTTCACGCGGTGCTGGGCGAGTGCGCCCCTTGACCGGAACGGCGTTTCGGCGCGACAATCGATCTCTCCCGAGGCTCGGCGCCTGGATGCCGAAGGGTTCCGCCCGTTTCGAGGTCGAGAGTAAGAGGACCGTTCCGCGATGTCCGCCACCACGCTCCCTGGGCAGCCCAAGGCCGCCGCGAATGCCGCAGTCTCCACCAGGTTTCCCGACGCCCTCGGCCGGTTCGGTCAGTTCGGCGGCCGGTTCGTCCCGGAAACCTTGATGGACGCCCTGAACGTGCTCACGGCGGAGTACGAACGCGCCAAAGCCGACCCCGAATTTCAGAAGACGCTCGACGGCTACCTCGCCGATTACGTCGGTCGCCCGTCGCCGCTTTTCTTCGCCGCGAGGCTGACGAAGCTGGCCGGGGGGGCGAAGATCTACTTCAAGCGGGAAGACCTGAACCACACCGGTGCTCACAAGATCAACAACGCCCTGGGACAGGTCTTGATCGCGATCCGGATGAAGAAAGCCCGCGTGATCGCCGAGACCGGGGCGGGTCAGCACGGCGTGGCCACGGCCACGGCCTGCGCCCTGTTCGGCCTCGAATGCACGGTCTACATGGGTGAGGAAGACATTCGACGGCAGAAGCTCAACGTCTTCAACATGCGGACGATGGGCGCGAAAGTGATCCCCGTGACGACCGGTTCGCGGACACTCAGAGACGCGACCAACGAGGCGATGCGCGACTGGATGGGGTCGTCGCAAACAACCCACTACACGATCGGCAGCGTCGTCGGCCCGCACCCGTTCCCGATGATCGTCCGGGATTTCCAGTCGGTGATCGGCCGCGAGACACGGCGGCAATGCCTCGACAAGCTCGGAAGGCTCCCCGACTGTGCCATCGCCTGCGTCGGCGGCGGCTCGAACGCGGCGGGGATGTTTTATCCGTTGATCGACGACGCCTCGATCGAGCTCGTCGGAGCCGAAGCGGGTGGCCGCGGTCCGGAAGCGGGCGAGCACGCGTCGAGCCTCTCGCAAGGGAAGCCGGGGGTTCTTCACGGCAGCCTGAGCTACGTCTTGCAGGACGACGACGGTCAAACCGCCGACGTCCACTCGATCTCCGCGGGCCTCGATTATCCGGGAGTGGGACCCGAGCACAGTTACTGGAAAGACTGCGGCCGCGTCCGCTATGAAAGCGTCACCGACGCCGAAGCCCTCGCCGCCTATAACACGATGGCGCGAAACGAAGGGATCTTGCCGGCCCTCGAATCGAGTCATGCCGTCGCCCAGGCCTTGAAGGAAGCGCCGAAGCTGGACCCTGACAATATCGTGGTCGTCTGCCTCTCGGGTCGAGGTGACAAGGACGCCTACGAAGTGGCGAGGCTCCGCGGCGAGCCGATGTGATCGATCTGTGAGTTTTCGAGGTTTCGGAAGGCGTCAGAACACTTGAAAATTCCGAATCTTGAAGCCGCTTTGATTCGCGAATCAAAGATCACGGAATACCTGCTTTCTTCTGAGCATCCGATCGGTCGATTCAAGGCGGCTTATTTTCAAGCGTTCGGGTTTTCCCGAACTCACTGGACTGTCCTAAGCGACGCGTTGTTACTCCACGCGAATGAAAATCCCCCTGCGAGTGAAGAGCGGAGTCGCTTCGGAACAGAGTTTACAGTCGACGCGCCGATCTCTTCACCGGACGGTCGGAATCCTGGGATTCGATCGGTCTGGATGATTCGAACCGGCATGAGTTGTCCCGAGTTTGTGACGGCCTATCCTCTGTCGCGGGAGAAGTCGAGATGATCGAAGAACTCGAAACATTCACGCTCGACGAGGATATTCCCGCCTTTGGCCTTCGACGCGGAGACCTTGGCACGGCGGTTCTTGTGCACCCTGACGGAAGTTGTGAGGCCGAGTTCGTGAGTCCCGCCGGCGACACTCTCGCGCTAATCACACTGAGCCCTCACCAATTCCGAGTCAGTGGACGCCCTATGCTCGACTCAGGGAAACCCTCCGAAAGACCTGTTCGAACGTCTTAGGTATTTATCAGTAACTTTTCCCGGAACGAAATTTCTTCGAGCCCTTCATGAACCGAATCGACGCCCTGTTCCAGCGCCTTCGTTCCGAGGGCCGCCGCGCCTTGATGCCCTTCGTCACCGCGGGCGACCCCGACCTCGCCACAACGGCCGCCCTGATCACCGAGATGGTGGCGCGAGGGGCGCATATGGTTGAGGTCGGCATCCCCTATTCCGACCCGATCGCCGACGGCCCGGTCATCTCGGCGAGCTACCACCGCGCGCTCACCCGCGGGATCAAGCTCGAACGGATCTTGCAAACCATCCGGACCTTACGCGCCGAGTCGGAGACCGGAGCCGTCTCGGTCGCCCCCATCGTCACGATGATCTCTTATGCGATCATCCACCGAACGGGGGTCGAGCGATACCTAGACCTCGCCGGCAAGTCCGGGGTCGACGGCCTGATCGTCCCGGACCTCCCCTTCGAGGAGTCGGCCTCGCTCCTCGAACTCGCCACGGCTCGCGGGCTCAAACTGATCCAGCTCGTGACGCCGACAACGCCCCGCGATCGCGCTTTGCAGATCGCCAAGACGACCACGGGCTTCCTCTATTACGTCTCGATCGCCGGGCTCACGGGAGCGCGTTCGGAGATCCCCGCGGAGCTGACCGAGAACGTCGCCTGGCTCCGGTCGCAGACCGAATTGCCGATCTGCATCGGCTTCGGCATCAGCACGGCCGCGCACATCAAGCGGCTCGCCCCCGTCGCCGACGGCCTGATCGTGGGGAGTGCCCTGGTTCGCCGGTTGGTCGACGCCGACAACTTGCCAAGACAAGAGGTCGTCCAGGGGATCGGGAAATTCGTCGGCGAACTTGCCGCGGCGCTTGAAGGGGCGTGAGGCCGAGCGTTGTCACACCTCGTAGCTCGCCAGCAACTCCGGCATGATGACGGGGTTGACGACCTGTTCCTGCAGGATCGGGGCGATCGCATTCATCCCCTCGGGTTCGCCGTGGACGAGGAACCCGCGCTCGATCTTGCCCCCGGTCTGCTTGAACCACCAACCGAGGTCGTTCTTGTCGGCGTGGCCTGAGAAGCCGTCGAGGACGTAGACCGCCGCGTTGAGGTCGAGCCACTGGTCCATGATCTGGACCCGTTCCACTCCTTCAGCGAGTTGACGGCCGAGTGTCTTTTCCGCTTGATAGCTCACGATCACAATCGCGTTGTCGGGATTGCTCACCACGTGGCGCAAGTGGTGCCGGATCCGACCCGCTTCACACATCCCGGAGGAGGCGATGATGACCATCGGCCCGTTCAGATAGTTCAGCCGCCGCGAGTCATCCCAGCTCTGGCAAAATTCGACGTATTTCGACCCGAAATAGATCGGATCCTTGTCCATCAAGCGGCGGGCCTGCTCGGTGTACGCTTCGGGGTGGTCGCGGTGGATATCGGTCAGTCGCATCGAGAGCGGGCTATCGACGTAGACCGGGATCGGCCGGACCTTGTGCAGGGCGAAAAGCTCTTGCAGACAGTAGACCATCCGCTGCGTTCGCCCGAGGCTGAACGCCGGGATCACCACCTTGCTTTGAAGCCGGGTCGCCCTCGCGATGATCGCGTGAAGCTGCTTCATCAAAGTGTCATACGAGTCGAGTTCGCGATTGCCGTAAGTGCTCTCGGTCACGAGGATGTCGATGTCCTTCACGACCGTCGGGTCGGGCAGAAGCCCCATGTTG
Organism: Isosphaeraceae bacterium; assembly: GCA_043738665.1. Classification (GTDB taxonomy): domain Bacteria; phylum Planctomycetota; class Planctomycetia; order Isosphaerales; family Isosphaeraceae; genus JAYUFP01. The sequence continues at coordinate 9,561 of JAYUFP010000448.1, read as the reverse complement.
CGGCGACCGAGGTCTCCCGTGAAGACAAAGCGACGGTTTTTACCATTTTCGTGATAGTCGAGCTGGGTGACGGCCGACCCGAGAATGTGACCGGCGTCGTGAAACGTGAGCTGAACGCCGGGGACGATTTCAGCCGCCTCGCCATACGGTCGACGTCGCATCTGCTCGACGACCGATTCGACGTCCGCGAGTTCGAAAAGGGGTTCGATGGACTCGCCGGTCGGGCTCTTGGCCTGGAGGTTTCTCAACTCCTCGCGCTGGATGCGCGCGCTGTCGCGGAGCATGACGCTGACGATGTCGACGGTCGCGGCGGTGGTGAACATCGGCCCGCGATAACCGGCGCGGACCAGGCAAGGGAGGCGGCCGATATGGTCGTTATGAGCGTGCGATACGATGACCGCGTCGAGCGAGCGTGGGTCGAACGTGAATCGGCGATTCGGGCTGTCGAGTTCGAGCCGGTTGGAGTCGAACAACCCGCAATCCAGCAAGATCTTGGAGCCGTTGATCTCCAACAGATGAGCGCTCCCCGTAACCTGACGGGCAGCCCCATGGAACGTGATACGCAAACGACCCTCCTCCAAATCCCGGCAATCCCGCCGGCCACCCCGTCGGACCGGAACCGACCGGGTCTCCATCTCGACCACAGGCAGTCCCGCAAACCGCGATCGTGACGGGTCCGGACAATCCCGGTTCGCCTCCACGCCGTTTCATGGCTTTGCGATCTCTCCATGTCGCCGATTCCCTTGAAGCCGATTCCCGTGAATTCGCTAATTCCATGATGCCATGTTCAGTCCTTCTCTTCAAGTCCCAGATAAGAATCCCTCCAACTCTCGTTGAACAAATCGGGAATGTGGCGTAGAATTTGCTCGGGTCATGCGACACGGTCCCCTTGCGGGAATTGTTGACGAAACCGTGTCCGACTGGGTGAGGAGCGCCCTGTTATGACGCGTGCCGTTCCCGAATCTCATCCCCTGCTTCGCCTCTTCCGAGGCATCACCGAACACACGTTCATGCACGAACTTGGGATCGGTGACCCGAGGTTGGTGGGCTATGTTTCGAACCTGCTCGCCGGGTTCATCAAGTGCGACGCCTTCTGGTCCGTTCGCGACGGCGAAGGACGTCGACTCAAGCACGTCACCGCGATGGTCGCCGAGGCGGAATCCACCGCCGACTCCGATCATCGACGCGAATGTCACCGCCACGTCGGCGACTTCACGCTGTTCTGGACCGGGGTCTATCCCGAGGCCCTCTCGAAACTGCAAGGGGCCGATTCGCCCGACCGCCTGATTCACTATCAGCAACAAGGCAAGAGGTCGTACTACCTCGCCAGCACGCTCGACGGCGGCGAAGAAGCCCCCGTCCTCCGCCGACTCAGTCACGAATTCGAGCTCTGCGCGTTTGGGCTCTCCCGGATTCGTCGGGAGTGGGAGACGCTCGACTCCGACGGCACGGAGCGAGGTCAGAGTCCCAGGCTCTGCTTTTAGCGGGAAAGATGACTTCGGAAACCCACTCTCGGTCGCTGATCGTCGGCTCACGCTCCGCGGTCATCGACCATTTTTCATCCCACTGGCGGTCGGCCCTCCTTGCCTCTACATTGAAGACGACTCTGGACACTTGTGATCGTTCGCCTTCAATGGCCGGGTAACGCCGGAAACGGTCCGTCCGCCAGAGAGCCGTAACGGGGCACGACTGCATTGGCGGATGCCAAACGGTTTCGACTCGCCGACCTGCGGATATTCGCGACCACCCTCATGAAGGGTGTCGGGGTGACGTCGGATCGAAGCGCACGCTGGGCGTCCCGAATGCTTTGGTTTGACGCGATCGGTGCCTCGAATCTCGGCATCGGCGGCCTTTCGAACCAGTTGAAACGGGTCCGTGACGGCGAATTCGATCCAAAGTCCGAAGGAAAAATCATCCTGGAAAAGCCGGCCACCGCGGTTCTAGACGGCGAGCGAGGAATTCCTTTGCTTGTGCTCGGCAAAGGGGCGGAAATCGCCGCCGAAAAGGCGAGGGACGTGGGGGTGGGACTCGTTCGCGTCGAGAATATCGGGACGGTCGGGTCGGCGGCCGAGGTCGCCTGCGGTGTGGCGGTCGGGCCTTTCGCGGCGGTCATCGTTGGTCCCGATCCGTCGTGGACGGTCGCGATTCCGAGTCTCGCGGGGCTCCCCGCCGTCTTCGACTCGGCGCTGGGCAAGGCGGATTCGTCTCTTCTCAAACTCATCGCGGAGATCGCGCCCTGGGTGTCGACGTTCGCGACGGGCGAGGGTTGGATCATCGGCGTAATCTCGATCACCTCATTGGAATCCGTTTCGAGCTTTCAGGAACGTGTCGCGAGGACCATCGAAGGGTACGGGAATGGGCAACCCAAAGGGAAACGGTGGCTGATGCCCGAGGAACTTGAGGCGGGACGGATCGCCGGCCGGGAGGGTGGCGTTCCGATCCCCATCGGGTCGTGGAAGCCGCTGGTCGCATGGGCCGAACGGCTTGGCGTGACTCCACCGACCCCCGCGGAGTGACCTTCAACAATACCGGGCAAGAGGCGACTTCCGAGGGACCCCGCGAGGGGCGACGGCCGCATGGTTCTCCCCATCGGTGACCTGACGCAGACGCGAATCGTGCCCTTCGCGACGTACGTCCTGATCGCGCTCAACGTCGTGATGTACATCGTTCAACTCGACAAAGGGGACGAATTCACGGTCGCCTATGCCGCGACGCCGTACGAACTGACTCAACGCGTCGATATCCTCCAACCCGTGCCCGTGCCGGGATCGCAGGTTCCTCAGCGCTTCACGCAGCCGAGCCAAGGCAAAGCCCGACTCGTCGGCCACGCGCCCGGGCCTTACCCGATCTGGCTCACTCTGTTCACGGCGATGTTCCTTCACGGCAGCCCACTCCACCTCGCCGGCAACATGCTTTATCTCTGGATTTTCGGGGACAACGTTGAAGAGATTCTCGGAACCTGGCGTTACGTCGTCGTCTACCTCGCCTGTGGAGTTCTGGGAACCGTTGCCCAGGTCATCGGCAATCCGAACTCCGTGATCCCGACCCTGGGCGCATCCGGGGCCATCGCCGGCGTGATGGGGATGTATATCATCTGGTTTCCCCATAACCGCGTCCGCGTTCTGGTCTTCCAGTTCATCACCGAGATGCCCGCCTTAGTCGTGATTGGACTCTGGATCGCCATGCAGTTGTGGGAAGGATTGGGTTCGCTGGGAAGATTGGGGCAATCCGGGGGAGTCGCCTATCTCGCTCATGTGGGAGGCGCACTCACGGGGATCTTCGCGGCGTTCCTGTTCAACGACCGCGCGGAGGCCTTTCACCGCGAGAACGAGCGGATTGAAGGGTGGTTCTACGGCCCTTGAACCCGCAAAGTCGTCAGAATCACACCATGCGGTCGATTCGCTTCAAGAGGACCGCTCGACAGGGTCGATAACCTCGGCATGAGCCGTCTCATACGCGCTTCCGGCCGACAGGTTCGGTTGCGTCGCCGCACATGGTCGGTCCCCGTTGGAACAGAAGGAGCGGACTTGTGACGCCGAGGTGGGAACGCTTAACAGCGGCGGCGGTCATGGTGCTGAGCGTGGCGCTCGGTTCCTCGACGGTCTCCGCGGCCGATAAGCCCGCCCCGCGCACCGGTCGCGTTCCCACCCTCCATCACAAGAGCCGGAGCTTCCGGATCCCGTTCAACGTCGACCCCGCGGACCGTCCGCGACTGAAGGAAGTTCAGCTCTGGGCCTCCGAAGTCGGCAACGACTGGAAACCCGTCAGCAGAACGACCCCAGACCGCCCCTCGTTGACCTTCCGCTCCACGAAAGACGGCGAATACTGGTTCGCGGTCCGCACGCTCGACAACAAAGGGAAGCTTTATCCCGGCGAGGACGAAGCGGTCGAGCCGAGCATGAAGGTGATCGTCGATACGGTCGCGCCGACACTCGTCTTCGAGCCGGACGGCCGTCGAGGGAGCATCGCCGCCGTGCGCTGGGAGGTCAAGGACGAGCACCTTGACCTGAAGTCGCTGGTGATCGAATATCAGGTCGAAGGGGCTCGCGACTGGCGGGAGGTGCCGATCGCCAAACCCGCCCTGATCGGCAGCGAAAGCTGGGACGCCGGCTCGTCCGAACCCTTGAAGGTTCGCGCCTCGATCAGCGATAAGGCGGGGAACACGACCCGGCAAGAGATCGCGATCACCGAAGGCACCCCGACGAATCCCGGCATGGCCTCACGCGACGGTTCCGAGTTCTCGAACCCGCCGCCGATCTCGCAAATCTCGTCGGGGCCGGTTTTTCCGAGCACGGAAGCTCCGCGATCTCCGGGAGTCGGGCTGCCGGGTGCCGAGAACGAACCGTTCCCCGCGGTCGAACCGGCCCCCAGGAATTCCTCAGCGCGGGCTCCGGTCGTCTTGCCGCAAGGAAACGGCAACGACCCGTTCGGAGGTTCGACCGTCTCGGGAGCCGAACCCGCGGCGGGGGCAACGACCGCGGCGGCCGAAGCCGCGGCCCCTCAGTCACTCCTGCTCGCGAACCCCCAGTTCCCGCTCCAGTACGCCGTCGAGGACGCAGGGCCGACCGGCCCCGCCTCGGTGGAACTCTGGGTCACCCAGGACAGCGGCAGGACCTGGTTCAAGAAGGCCGACGACCCCGATCGAGCCTCGCCGTTCCCGGTCGACCTGGGAGGCGAAGGAACCTTCGGCCTCCGTGTCGTGGCGCGATCAGCCTCGGGACTGGGTGACGTCCCACCCGTTGCGGGAGATCTGCCTCATCTCACGGTCGAAGTGGACAGCACGGCCCCCGTCGTTCAGATGCGGGCACCGGTCGTGGGAGTGGGGGAAAACGTCGGAAAAGTGGCCATTTTCTGGAAAGCCTCCGATGCCCACCTGATGGCCAAGCCGGTGACGATCCTCTGGCGGCCTGACCAGCAAGGGGCGCCCTGGCAGCCGATCGCCACCGCGATCGACAACAACCTCGGCAAGTACATCTGGACGGTCCCGGCGAACTTGCCCCCGAAGGTTCATATCCGCGTCGAGGTGATCGACTCGGCCGGGAACCGCGGTTACTCGGAGACCGCCGAAGGGTCGCCGGTCCTGATCGATCGGACCCGCCCCAAGACCAAGATCATCGGCCTCGATCCGAGCGCCCGAACCGGAATGGGGCCAGGGGCGCGGCCCTTGCGATGACGGAGGCCCGATGGCGAATGGCCGATGGTCAATGGTCAATGGTCAATGACCAAACATCGGGTTCTTTGTCATCGATCATCGGACCCTTGGTCATTGGCCATCGATCATCGGTCATCGATCATCGGCCATCGCCTGATCCTCCTCAAACCGCCGGTCCCAGCAAATCCTTCACGGCGTCGCGCTCGCTCAGGAGTTCCTGCGCCGAGGCGTCGAGCCGCTTGCGGGCGTCGTCGTCGATCGGCAACCCTTGCACGACGCTCCAACTCTTCCCGTCAGTTGAACGGAGCGGGTAGCTGTAGATCAGGCCCGCCGGAATGCCATAGCTGCCGTCGGAAACGACCCCCGCGCTGAACCAGCCGTCGCCCTCGGTGGCGAACGACGCCGAACGGACGCTGTCGAGAGCGGCGTTCGCTGCGGAAGCTGCCGACGATGCCCCGCGCGCCTTGATCACCGCCGCGCCCCTCTTGGCGACGGTCGGGATGTACGTCTCGGTGAACCAGGTAGGATCAGCAATCACCGAGGTCGCCGGTTTCCCGCCGATCGTGGCGTTCTTGAAGTCGGGATATTGGGTGTCGCTGTGGTTGCCCCAGATGGTCACCTTTGAGACCTGCGAAACCGGAACCCCGGCCTTGATCGCGAGCTGAGACGCCGCACGGTTCTGATCGAGACGGGTCATCGCGAACCAGCGCTCGGCGGGGACGTCGGGGGCATGAGATTTCGCGATCAGAGCGTTCGTATTGCAGGGGTTGGCAACGGTCAAGATCCGCACGTTCTTGCCTGAGGCGGCGTTGATCGCCTTGCCCTGTCCCGTGAAGATCGGTCCGTTGGCACGGATCAGGTCGGCGCGGGTCATGCCGTCCTTACGAGGAAGGCCGCCGACCAGGATCACCCAGTCGGCCCCGGCGAACGCCTCCTCGGCCTTGTCGGTCGCCTTGACGTCCGTGAGGAGCGGGAACGCACAGTCGTCAAGCTCCATCAACGTGCCGTTGAGCGAAGGCAAAGCCGGAGTGATTTCGAGAAGCTGGAGAGCGACCGGCTGATTCGGTCCGAAGAGGCCGCCTGAAGCGATCCGGAAGATCAGGGCGTAGCCGATCTGGCCCCCGGCCCCGGTGACGGCGACGCGAATCGGAGTGGTCATGGCAAAAGATCCTTGCAGAGAAATCCGAAACTCAAAACGACATTCTAGAGAGGATCGCCCGAGGGGGAAAGTGAGTGGCTTCCGACGACGGGTGAGGGACGAATCCTTGTAGGCTGGGTCTGGACCCAGCGCGGCATCCGTCGTGGGAAGAACGCTGGGTCAAGACCCAGCCTACAAAAATATGTCCAGATTTCAGGCCGTCGGCGACCGCCCTGATCAGAAAGATTTCGTCGGCCGCGCGCGGAGCTTTGCGAGCATCAACTCCATCTCACGAGGCAGGTGTCTCGCACCCGCGAGCAACACCATCCCGGACATGACCAGGGCGGGCACCACGACGAGCATCCCCGCCGTCAGATTCATCGGGAACTGACCGGCGCGGACATTGGGCACCGCGCCGATCGCGGTTAAGACTTGTCCGAAGACCGAGGCCATGGCGTCTCGTCTTCCGAACGTGTCGGCGACCCAGCCGATCAGGGCTCCCGACCAGAGGTCTCCAAAGACGTGCATCGCGAATAACGTCGCGGAATAGCCGACGGCTCGCATGTTGGGCATCACGACGTTGGCAATGATTGCGTTACAAGGCCCGTTGTTGACGAACATCAACGCCTCGGCGATGAAGATTAATCCGAAGAGCTGGACAGGCTCCTTGCTGTAAATCGCCGCGATCAGAAACGGCACCGACCCGAGCATGGCGAACGCCGGTAGAAGGAAGAGGGCTCGGGGACGAGTCGCCGCCAAGCGGTCGGAGAGCCAACCCCCCAAGCTCATGCCCACCACGGCGGCGAAGAAGGTCGTGATTGCCAGCCACTTGGTCGCGAACGCCTGGTCGAAGCCCTTTGCGCTCACGAGAAAGGTCGGCATCCAGTGGACGAGGCCCCCGATCGCGAAGGTGTAAAACGCCATCCCCATGACCGAATAGGTGAATGACGAGTTGACCATCAGGTCAATGTAATCCTCACGACTCGGACCCGCCGCGAGGTGCGCCTGCACTCGCTCCGGCTTTACCCCTTCCTGGAGGCCGCGAACCGGGTCGGGAAGGAATAACGCACCGATCGCCGCGATCAACCCCGGCGCGCCGACGACGAAAAACGCGACGTTCCAGGACGACTCCTTGGCGATCCAACCGGCGAGATACATCCCCAGCGCGGCCCCCAGAGGCATGGACAGGTAAAAGAGCGACATGACCCGAGCACGACGTCCCCGCGCGAAGAGGTCCATGAGGATCGTCGGCGCGATCACACCGTAGGCCGCCGCGCCGACCCCGAGCAATGCCCGGGAAACACTCATCTCGACGTAATTCCGCGAAAGGCCGCTCGCGAGAGTCGCCAGGCTCCAGACTCCGACCCCCAGCGCGAGCAGACGGGTCCGTTTCACCCGATCCCCGGCATAGCCCATGAAAGGGCTGACGAGCGCGTAGCTGATCAGGAACCAGGTCGGCAAGAAACCCGCCTGGGTGGCGCTCAGGTTCAGGTCGTTGATGACCTGTGGGAGGACGGCGGAAAGCACGGTGCGGTCGACGTAATCGAGCAGACTCATCGCGAAGAGCGCGAGGAAGGTCACCGTCGCCCAGCGCGCCGCGGGTGGGGCGAGTTGGGGGTCGTGGACCTCGACGACGGCCTCTTTTGTGCTCATCCTCGATTCACTCCGGAACCGGATTTGTGCCAGACGGTTTGCCGCCGTTTTCGTCGGGCTCTTCGATTCTCACAACCAGGCGGAAGGTCTGCAAGAATCGCTCGAAGCTGGCAGGAGTGATCGTTTGCGGGGCGCGGATCTTGATGGTCTTGTCTTGGTCGGCATCCCAGAGTTGAAGGTCGACTCGGACCTCGCTCGGTCGCGGCTTCCGCGACTGTTGAGAGACGGGGGCGGAAACGGCGCGAGGGGATTCGTTGACGACGTTAGGACGGGGAGCGGCGACCGCCGGGCCCGCGGGGTTAAAGACCATGTCGGGGCCGAGGGCTCCGGCGAATCGGGCCGATTCGAGAAACGCTTCGGCCGCGACCTGCTTCGCCGTGGCGATGATCTGGTGGCTGTGATAGAGCACGTTCCCGAGGATCGCCGCTTCGGGAACCTTCTTGCCCCCCAGACGCTCGACCAGTTCCGCGTAGAGCGGAGGATTCACAAGCGCCTGACGGTACAAACGGGGGAGTTCGGCAACGTCGATGGGGTGGAGGATTTCACGGGCGAGCGGAGTCAGGCCGTAACCGTCGCCGGTCAATGCGAGCAGCCCGAACTGCCTGGCGGCACTCAGGCGGGCCGAGAACGTGTTGGTCTTGATGTTCTTGTAGCCCAGCGCCGAAGCGATATCGGACGCCGTCAGGCCGTCCACGCCGAGTTCCTGGATCGACTCGCAGATTTTCAGGCACTCCGACAGCCCTACGCCCGGGTATCGGGTGCTCCGCTCGCGACGGGCGCGGGACGTCGCGGCGGAATTCGTGTCGTCTTGCGATTGCGGTGGCGGCATGGGTTCGGGACCGGCGTTCGGCCGGTTCTTCGCGTCTCGTGTCGTGTCGTGTCGTGATAGAACGAACAAGTGCGGGTCGATGGAGCGATCATAACCGACCGGAGGCCGCGATACGATCGGATGAATGGTCGATGGCCAATGATCGATGGCCAATGACGGACGGGCAGGTTCTTCCGATCGGTCATCGGTCATCGGTCATTTCGGTTCCGGACGCCTCACTTCTTCCCTCGACCCTCCCGGCTTGACGTCCTTGAGGGTCTCAAGATAGCTGATCAGGTCGGCGAAGTCTTGTTGCGTGAGCCCTTCGGCGAGCCCGTTGGGCATCAAGGAAACGACTCCGGCCTTTCGTTCTTCGACGTCGGCCTTGGCGACTTTCACGCGCTTGCCCTCGACGTCATCGAGTTCCACAGCGTCGGGTGTTTCCCCTTTGATGATCCCCGTCATGACGCGACCGTCATTCAAGGCGATCACGACGGGCTCGAACCCCGAGGAAATCTTGGCCGATGGGTACAGCACCGCGGTGATCAGCTCGTCTTTGGGGTACTTCGCGCCGACGCTCGACAGTTCCGGCCCGACCGCGCCCCCCTGCCCTCCCACGGCGTGACACTTCACGCAGGCGAGGCCTTTGAGGTCGGCGAAAAGCGTCTTGCCGCGTTCGGTCTTCCCCTTGGCACCGACGGCGAACTTGCGGTAGACCTCGGCGTCGAACGCGCCCGCGGCGGGCAACTTCAAGAAGGCGTATTCCGAGGAGTGAGCCACCGCGATCGAGAACGCCCAGGGGCCGCCGTT
>JAYUFP010000447.1:0-5523 GCA_043738665.1 Isosphaeraceae bacterium | reverse complement strand
GGCGAGCCTCCTGGCGAGCCGGGTCGAAACTCGGCTCAGCAGGAGCTTCGCCCCGTCGCCCCGTGGCGCAATGGATCATGGATAATGGATCCAGGATGTTTTGTTTGGGCTTGAGGGGTTAGGCGGTTTGCGATAAATTCCCGACCGTCTCCACCGAACTGCGCGTCCACGACCGGGACGTGATCGCAGGGTGTGGAGTTCCGAGAGCGTCGGATCGTGGCGAAGTTGGGTGGAGTAAGGAAACTCCCCTCACGCTCCGAATCACACCGGCGGGATCGGCTTCGCCTCAACAGGCAAGGAGGCCTCACCGTGTCGCAGACCCGTTGGCGATGGATTGCTTCAGGGTCATCGCTCCTCATCCTGTCCTCGGGATGTGGAATCGCGCCGAAATCGTTCGCCAAGATGAACGACCCCGCCGGACTCGTCCGCGCCCGTTCCGTCGGGCTGGCAAATACGCAGCCTGCCCAGCAAGCCGTCCCCGCTTTGATCGAAAAACTCGAAGACCATGACCCGGTCGTCCGGTTGGTCGCCTACGAGGAGCTCAAGAAAGAGACGGGGAAGTCTTTCGGATACGTCCCCTGGGGCGGCGATACCGACCGCGCCGGCGCCGTGGAGCGCTGGCGAGGTTGGTGGAAAGAGAAGCAAGCTTCTCTGGCCGGATTGGGCGGAATGAATTAAAGTCCCGCCCCCGGGACGCCGATCGCGCGTCACCACTCGAGTTATTCGCAACCGGTCAGGGAGGGCCGTCGCGATGAGCACCAGCAGTCCGTCGACCCTTGGTTTCGCCTCACCGTTTTACTGGGTAGGCCGATACACGATCGGCACGGCCTCGTATTTCGGCGGCCTCGGCATTCTTCTGGCCTCGACAGCCACTTCGTTCCGACGGACAGCGCCCGCGTCGGCGACATTCCGACAGGGGGTCCGAGACGAATTGCACTGGATGTTCGCGATGGGATTGCCGCTGGTCGGCTTGATCCACATCGGACTCGGGTCGTTCCTGGCCCTCCAGTCCTATTACGGCGGGACCTTCGTCGAGGGCACCGGCGCGGTGGTCGGCGTCGGGTTGATTCGCAACGTTGCGCCGTTGATGGCGTGTCAGGTGCTGGCGATCGTGATCGCCGCGCGGATGACTCCGGAGATCCGTCGCGAATTCGGTCGTCGCGAGGTGACCGTCGCGCCGCGGGTGGGAATCCTCGAGCGTCCCGCGGGTGAACCGAAAGTCGTCCTGCCGACGCGGAACGCCGGCGACCCGACCCAGGCGATTCAGGTTCGGTTGATCGCGGGGACCGTGGCCGGGACCGTGATGGGGCTCTGGGGTTCGGCGGTCGGCACCCTGGTTGGGTGGTCGGTGAGTCATGCGCTGATGGGGGTGACCACGCACAGCTTCTTCCAAATGTTTTGGGAGATGCTCTGGACCCGCGATATCGTCGGCCTGTTCGTGAAAGGCTCCGCGTTCGGGCTGGTGTCGACCCTCTTCGCCTGCCAGGAAGGGCTTCGCGGTCAGGCCGACGCGACCCTCCCGGAGGTCGCCTCGGACGCTTGCCGCGCAGCGTGCTTGTCCACGGTGGCGATTCTGGTCATTAACAGCGCCTGGTTTATCGTCTTCTACCACTCCGGGGCGGCCTTCGGTCCCACCCTGCTGAAAGCCCCGACCCGTTAACTTCTGCGCAGTCGCCTTTTGACGGCGAGCCTTATCGCGGCTTTGAGAACAAATCCAAAGACGGACAACCCACGGTGGGGAGGGAACCCCGATGCAAGGTCGTGCTTCACGACGCGAGCTGGTCGTCGGAATCGTGATGGTCGCCACCCTTGCCGGGTTTCTCGGCATGCTGGCCCTCGCCGGCGGCGGCCCCGCGTTCCTGAGCCAGAACCGAACGATCGACGTCATCTTTCGCGACGGCCAGGGGCTTCGCGAAGGGAGTCCCGTCCGGATCGCCGGAATCGACTCGGGTCACGTCTCGGCGATCGACCTGATCGATTTCGAGGGGAGCATGCGGGCGAGGGTCCGCATCGCGCTTCCGAAGTTGCTTGCAAGCAAGCTCAAGCAAGACGTCAAGGTCACGATCCAGCCCAGCCTGACCGGGCAGAGCCGGGTGAACATCGTTTCCTCGGGGAAATCCGCCGTCGCTCTGGTCCCCGGTCAGATTGTTCAGGGGGTCGAATCCACATTCTTCGACCCGATCCTCGAACAGGTCGGCCTCGGCCCTGTGGAACGCAGTCATCTCAGCCACATGATCGCCGAGATCCGCAAGACCATCGACACGGCGTCCCCCCGAATTCGCGACATCCTCGGCGCCTTGCAGGAAACCGCGGGCGGACTGAAGGAATCGTCCGACGCCCTCCGTCCCGTGATCGAATCGACTGCGCAAAACATGGCCGCGCTCTCGAAGAGCGTGAGCGGGGCCACGCCGAAGATCGACAAGACCCTGACCCGTCTCGAATCGCTGACGACGCAGGCCGACCAACTCCTCACGGAGAACCGGGCCAACCTCCAGGCCACGCTCGTTTCGGTGAAAGACCTGACCGCGACGGCGCAGGACATGTCACTCAAGAACCGCGCCAAGGTCGAAAAGCTGATCGACGGAGCCGAGCTCACCCGCGCCCGAGCCGACCGCGTGCTTTATCAGGTTGATATCCTGGCCGGCCAAGGGGTCCAGATGGTCACGAAAAACCGGGCGGATATCGAACGAACGCTGCTGAACGTGAAGGACGCCACCGACTGGGCCGACAAGCTCGTTCAGAAAATCTACGCCAATCCGTTCGTCCTCAGCCCGCTCTACAAACCGACTCCGGAGGACGTGCGGGCCTCAAGCGTGTACGACACGGCCCAGGTCTTCACGAAGGGGGCTCAGGAACTGAACGACCTGATCAAAACACTCGACGCGCTCCAGGCGCGAATCCAGACGCCCGCCCACCAGCAGGAAATCGCCCAGCTCGAACGGAACATCATGGTCGTGACGGAGAAACTCAACCAAACCTCGCAACTGCTCGCGGAATCCCTCAAGCGCCAACCTCCACCCGTCCGCACTCGACGCTGATCGGGTAGATCGATGTCGTTATCCCGATCGCAGTATACCCCACATTTTGACCGAAATCGGTGCCAAAAATAGGTAATCTGGGAGGTCGACTGGAGTTATGAAAGACTGGTCAATCTCGTCTACACCTGGAGATTTTTTAATTTCGACAAGAGACAGGATTCTTCGTCTTTTCCTTAAATCCGGAGCATCTTGATGTCGATAGAAGAGGTGTGATCGCTGAGATACGATCAGGGATCGCGACGGAGTCCACGGGATCGGGTCGGGCCGGTCGGCTTGATTCGGTCTTGTCGCGAAGGGCTTCACGGGTATCTTGTTTAGCAACGTCCGGGCGTGCCGGTGGGAGGAACCTCCGGCCCGAGCACCAAGAGGGGAGGCACACATGGAAGTCTACGGCGCTGGGGGAACATCAGGCCCTCAACCCATTTATCCGCGACTCGCCGCATTCGGCGTTGACGCGGGTCAGACCGTCCAGGCGGGCACCCCCCGCGATCACGTCGAGATCTCGCCGCTCGGCCAGATGCTAGACGGCATCAGCAGGCTGCCCGAAATCCGTCATGAAAAGGTCGAAGAAATTCGACGGCAGATCGCCTCGGGAGTCTACGAGACCCCGGCCAAGCTGGAAACCGCCCTCGACCGTATGCTCGACGAGTTGAGCGGCTGGTAATCGAACAACCGACGACCCGGGATTTGGTCTTTCGCGACGACCGGACGACTCCCGTCGCTCACCCCTGGAAATCGGGTGAGCGGCGGCGGTCGCCTGGTCGTCGGTCATTTCGAAGTGCTTACCTTGTCAGTACTTCAACACCCGGTCCCTCGCGGCGACCTCCCACTCATCCACCAGGATGCCGTTTTCGACCACGTACGCCTTCCGATGTAATGCCGAAGTCGGGCAGACGTGCGTCGGAAAAGCGAGAAACACCGTGCCGGGGGGATACTTCTCCGCGTCGGGGGTGTCAACGACAAGGTGTTCCTCGCTCTGACCGCCGAGCGTCGCTCCCGGCAGTTCGGGGAGGGTGAGCCGAGGCCCCGCGGGGTCCGCCGCAACGGCCTTGTGGCCGACGTCCAGGCAGAGTCGGCCGGGTCTTGGACGACTGATGACGCGCGTCAGGACCGCCGCCGCGGGCGTGAACGGCAGGTCAGGGAACTTGGTCGCGTAAGACATGTCGTGAAGGATACATGTTCCGGGCGAGCATTCGACATCCGGTTCGTCAATCGTCGCGTGAACCGTGAAGGTTGGCGTCCCCCCCATCACGAGGCGCGGAACGGGAAGTCCCTTCGCTTTCAGTCGATCCCTGAGCCGAAGTGTCTTCTCAATTCCGGGAAGAACCTTGATCTCACGTTCGGCCAGATCCGACACCTGAAGGTGGCCGTCGTACGCATGGAGGCCGTCGGGTGACAGATTCGCGGACCTCGCGACTTGTTCATAGAGGGCGAATGCCGGGTCTCCCGGGTCGATCCCGGTTCTTCCCATGCCGAGTTCCAGATCAACGAGGACCGATAAGCGGATTCCCAGCCCGCTCATCCCGACGTTAAGCGTTTCCGTGCCTGCGGGGTCGTCGATGAGGACGCGAAAGGTTGTCGCCGGAAAGTTCCGGACGAGATTCGCCAGCCTCGCGACGTTCGGCCCGACCATGGGATAGGCAATCAGGATGTCGAGGCAGCCAGCCTGAGCCGCCATCTCGGCCTCGGCGATCGTCGCCACTTTTTGCTTCGTGATCCCCGCCTCGGCGCTCATCTTGATGATGGCCGGCATCTTATGCGTTTTGACATGCGGACGCAGACGCTCCGCGGTACCCGCGACGGCGATCATCGAACGCAAATTCTCGCGGACGACTCCTCGGTCTACGACAAGCGACGGGCTCAACATCGACGAAGGATCAAGCACTCGGAAGAAGTTCATGGGATTTAATGAACCTTGATTACTTCGCCATGAGTTTCAAAACCGCCGCGGTCATCGCGCGGACGCCCGTGTCGATGCTCGGTGCCGGGTCGGGAAAGTAAGACGCGGAATGGAGCGACGGCAGGATCTCGCCCTTCGCCTTCGCGGCCTCGAATTTCGCGGGCGGAATCGTGCCGAGCCGAAACATGAAGGTCGGCACCCCGCCGCGCCCGAAGAGCCCGAAATCCTCCGCCCCCATCACGGGTTCGACTTGAACCACGTTGGTGTCGCCGAGTGCTTTCTTCAGGGAGGGGAGCACCTTCTCCACGAGTTCCGGGTTGTTGATCGTCGGGTCGGTCGTCTCGGCGATTTCGAAGGAAGGGGCTGGAGCGCGATGGGCGGTGGCGAGTCCGTTGATCCTTCGCTTGATCCCCTCGATCAATTGCTGCCGGACGTCTTCCCGGTACGCCCTGAGCGTGAGCTGAAGCTTGACCTCGTTGGGGATGATGTTGCTCTTGGTCCCGCCGTGGATCGAGCCGACGCTGATCACACAGGACTGCACCGGGTCCACTTCGCGACTGACAATCGACTGAAGATCGACCACGA
>JAYUFP010000446.1:0-1717 GCA_043738665.1 Isosphaeraceae bacterium | reverse complement strand
CCGCCACGTCATGCACCTGTCGCGAACCCACGCGACCCGAGAGCGCGAACTGCTTGCCGGCCTGACGGACTTCGAATTGGTAGGGGGCGGTGATGGGGTTGGCGCGAAGCGTCTGGAGGATCTGATCCTGAACCGCGGTCGCCCTTTGGGCGGCGGGAAGGGGTTGATCGGCGTTCGCCGGAGGTCCGGCGAATCCAAGGATTCCCAACGCCAGGGCAACCCGGCGCGACGTCCGTTGTCGATTCATGGCGTGTTCTCGATCGAGAGGTGAGCCAGGGCGGACCGAGGGCCTTCCGCGAGTCCGCCTGTCTGTCCCAAGTCTATGAGGGTTGACAAGCCGGGACAAGCGGGCGGAGTTCTGAAGCCGGTAGGCTGGGTCTCGACGCGCCATGAAACGGTTAACCCCGCATGTGGTGGCAAAATGCGGGGTCAAGACCCAGCCTACGAAGGCAATTCGGACACCCGTGAAGGATTAACCGCCCGTTCCTCAACGGATCTCCACCGTCTGGATCGACATCTTGCCGAGCACGCGGACGATCGGCAGGAACGTCTCGAAGGGCGAGACGCCGTCGAGGCTCGAGTCCGAGAGCTTGATGTGGACGGCATCGACGTCATTCTCGTCGAACGACGCGTCGATCGCGACCCAACGGCGGTTCACATAAACCTCGTTCCAGAGGTGAAACCCGAAGCCGCCGAGAGTTTCGACGTAGAGGAGTCCAACCGCGACACGCGAAGGCACCCCCGCCGCGCGACACATCGCGGCCACCAGGACGCCGTGCTCGGTGCAGTCGCCCGCGAGGTTCCTCGCCACTTCCGACGCGGGGGCAAATCCGACCTGGAAGTTTTTGTCCCGGAGGTTCTCCGCGACCCAATGCTGGATCGCTTTCGCCTTCTCCCAGGGGTCGTTGAGATTCCCAACGGCCGTTCTCGCGAGCGAGACGACCTGAACGTCGTCGCTGGTGATCATCGCATTGGGACGTAGGAATGACTCATCGACGGTTTCCGGACCGGCCTGGCCATTGTTGGGGCCGGCCGTCTTGACGTCGAGGAAGATCTCGCTCGGCTTCAAAGCCGGGCTCACCGTCTGCCGTCGGTCGTTGGGGAAAATCTTCGAGGGGTTTTCGCCCTTCAACGCGATCTTGTAGCGGACGTCGCGGGTCATGTTGGGCTTGGGGATCTTGCGGGTGATCTTGACGACCGAGTTGTTGATCTGGTCGAACTTGGCGTTGGGGTCGTTCTGCGCCGTGGCCCCCTCGCGGGTCGTCCGGTAGGTGACCATGCCGCCGAGCGTGTCGGTCTTTGACTTCAGCACTTGCCCGCCGGAGTCAGTCCAGAGGGTGACGTCGAATTCGGGCCGGGCCTGGCCGTCGAGCTTGGTGGTCTGTTCGATCTTGAGGAGCTGCCGCTTCACTCCCCCGCCGAGGATCACTTCTTCCATCTCCTTGGCGTTGAGCGTCACGTCGCAGACCCGGTTCAGGTCGGGCATGAACATCTTGAGGGGGCGGGTCTCGCCGACCTTGATCGGCTTGCGGGAGAGGCTCTGTTCGGCCGCGTAGGGGCCTCGGACCTCGGCGTCCCAGGGAATCGTTTTTTCTTGCTGAACGCCCGCGCCGTCGAGCCGGATCTTCATTTGCTTGTCGATGACGTCGCCGTGGGTCCGCATTTCCTGGCCGCTGGCCAGGGTGCGGACGTCGAGGCGGAGGACTTCGCCTTCAAG
>JAYUFP010000445.1:0-5528 GCA_043738665.1 Isosphaeraceae bacterium | reverse complement strand
TTCCCACGATCACTCCGATCGCGCTGGGCGAGCAACGCAAGCACAAGTTCCTCTTCGAGAACTACCTGGTGACTCCGGCGATCGCCGACGCCGTCCCGTTCAACGAACTGGTCGAAGTGATTTTGCCGAAGTGGCCCGCCGAACGCCGCAATCGGGTCCGGAAGCGGCTGGCCGAGGCCGTGGCCGTCTTGACGGCGAGGCTTCATGACGTGGGGTACGTCCACACCGATTTTCATCCCGGAAACATCCTCGTCCGGTTCGAGGCCGACGACAGCCCTGTGCTCGCGATGATCGACCTTGACGCGTTCCGGGTCGTCCGCAACTTTGACTGGGAGGACGCGCAGCAGAACCTGGCGCTCCTGAATCATTACTTCTGGTTCCGCGCCGACCGCGCCGACCGCCGCAGGTTTCTCAAGTGTTACCTGGCGGCGAGACGAACCCAACCCCCCGACCCCAAGGCGTTCGCAAGGAAAATTGAGACCTCGACCCGCGCCTGGGCCGAGCGGCACTGGACGCGCTGGGGGAGACGGTGCCGGAGGACGAATAAATACTTCAAGAAAATCGCCGGCGATCATGCGTGGGGGGTCGCGTCACGCGACCTGAACCGCAAGGAGGCCGTCGCGCTACTCGCCGACCCGGACGAGCCGTTCCGTCGCGAAGGCGCGAAGCTCATCAAGGACGCGCGGACCTCGGCGATCGTCGAGATCACGATGACGGTCAACGGCGCGGCCGTGCCGGTGATCTACAAGCGTTTT
Organism: Isosphaeraceae bacterium; assembly: GCA_043738665.1. Lineage (GTDB taxonomy): Bacteria > Planctomycetota > Planctomycetia > Isosphaerales > Isosphaeraceae > JAYUFP01. The sequence goes on along the minus strand of JAYUFP010000445.1, from coordinate 4,773 downwards.
AACCGTAAGAAATGGCTCGATCCGTTCTTCACTTACTTCCGTCCGTCGCGCGCCTGGCAGTCGTGGCAGGCGGGCCAGCACATGGTCAGCCGCGCCCTTCCGACCCCCAAAAACCTCGCCTTCATCGCCCGGACGCGGCCGTTCTTGAAAGACCCGCTCTTCTGGTATCTGCCGCACGAAACCTATCTCATCACCCGGAAGGCCGACCCGGCGATCACACTGAGCGACTACGCGAGGAAAGTTTTGCCCCGGTTGTCGCCCGAATCCCAACGCCTCCAGATCCGCGGGATCACGCATTCACTGGCACGCCTTCTCAGGACGATGCACGACCGATCGATCTCTGACCGAGATCTCAAGACGGCGAATATCTTGATCCTCGGAGACCCCGAAGCCGACCCGATCCGGCTGAGCGTGATCGACCTCGTCGGGGTCCGACTGATCCATCCGCTCCCCGATCACCGGCGGGTCCAGAACCTTGCGAGGCTTCAAACCAGCCTGATCGACGTGCCGGGCCGCACGCGGACCGACTCGCTCAGGTTCCTGCGGGCTTACCTGCCGTGGGGGCTGACCACGCAAAAGGACTGGAAATCGCTCTGGCGCGCCGTCGCGTCCGCATCCCTGGACAAGGTCGAGAGGAATCAGCGCCGTGGCCGAGAGGTCTCTTGAAACCACGACGCCCCCCGCCGGCACAACGTGACGCACGACGACCGAAGGAACGCCGAGGGCCCGTTGATGACGCACACCGAATGCCCAAAGCGGCGGCGATCGCCGACCCTCTGTCGCGTGCTGGTCTTACTCTCCGCGACATTCTGCGGTGGTTGTGCGACCCTGGGCGGTAAATCTCCCGGTGAGTCGCTCGTTCCGAACCGTTGCGAGACGCGGACGGGTCCGTTCGCGGTCTACACCAACACGTCTCTGGCCGTCGATTCGCAGGCAGTCCGGTGTCTGGGCGCACTGGAGCGTGATGTCGCCCAGAATCTCGGCATCCGCTCTCCTGAATCCGCTCCCCCCGTCGAGATTTACATCCTCCGCGACCGCGAGACGTTTGCCCATTTCCTTCGCTTTTATTACCCGGAACTCCCCCCGCGACGCGCCTTTTTCCTCGCGCAAGGGGACAAGAGCGTGGTCTACGCCTTCTTCAATGAACGCCTCGAAGAGGATCTCCGTCACGAGGCGACCCACGCTTTATTGCACGCGGCGGTCGGCGAGCTGCCGCTCTGGCTCGACGAAGGCCTCGCCGAATACCTGGAAACGCCACACGACCGGCTCGGACACAATGCCGAGCATGTGGCTAAACTCCCCGCCGATATCAAGGACGGCTGGAAGCCCGATCTGCCGCGCCTGGAATCGTTGAAGACCGTCCGGGAGATGACCCCGCTCGACTATCGCGAAGCCTGGGCCTGGGTCCATTACCTCCTGAACGGGCACCCTTCGGGGAAGGCGGAATTGCTGGCGTTCCTTGGTGAGCTGCGAGCAACGCCAGAGGCCGCACCGCTGTCCGCAAGGCTCGCGAAGGTCGACAAAGACGCTGCGTCGAACGTGCTCGCGCATTTCGAGCAGGTCAGGACAAGTCCCGCGACGATCACGCGGCCCAACGCCGCGGCCCGTTCCGACGCGACCATTCTCTTGCAAAACTCGGGACTCGACCCCGCGCCGACGAGTTCGCCCCTTCCATCGACACGCAAGGGATTCTTCGGGAGGATGTTCTCGATCTTCGGCGGCGGGGATTGAAATTGGCAGCCTTTTCATGACACCGGACGGCGTGGCTCCCGCCGAGCCGGTTTTCGTCGTCGATTTCCGATCGGCGAGCGCCTCGTATTCCCGAATTCGAAAGTGATGACGCGAGATTCACTTGAGGGACTTGAACGAGTCTTATCGATCGCCAATTCGACATCCCGCGAACGCCAGGCCCACCGCACCCGCAAGCGACCAGAGACCTCCAAGGAAGACGGCGAGCCCCAGTCCCGTGACGAGCGCCAGCCGCCCCGCCTTCCGCGCCACGCGTTCGCGACGGGCCAGTACAAAGGCGAAGGCCGACGACAGCGCAGTGAGCACGGCCGCGCCGGAGGGGAGTATGAGGTCGCTTCCGCCAGGGCGTTGCGCTCGCCCCCAGGAGAGCCAGGGACCGGCCCGGTCGTCGTGCAATTCGCCAAGGAAATCGTGAGGGACTCCGATCCGCGAGACCCGAATCGGGAGTGCCGGCTCAAGGGTGGGAACATATCCCGCGGCGTCTCCTGACACCGCGAATCCGACCTGCACTCGCGCCGCGGTCAGGAATTCCGTCAAACCGGCTTTCCCGAGCAGGTCGCGCAGCTGTTCGCGAAGCTCTCGAACGACCAGCCGGGTTTGCGAGAGCGCTTGCGACCGTTCGGTCAGGGTCGCGCGGGGATTCCACGCCGACGCCCGTTCGGCCTGCCGGACCTTAAGTTCAAATCGTGCGATTGACGCCACGAGGTCTTCGCCGTCTTTCCGGGAACTCCTGTCGAATTTCGACGCGGCCTCGGCGATCCGTCGCAAGACGCGCCTGGCGTCTTCGATCTCAAGTCGCTCGGGATTTATGGGAAGGAGTCCGCCGGAAGGGCTCACGACGTCCACCCCGATCGGGCTCCGCACGGTCAAAGCCAAGGGGATCTTGCTCGATGCGACTCTAGGCAGAGCGATTGGCCGCAACCCGTCGGCACCCCCTGCGGTAGGCGGTGCTTTTCCACGGCTCCAGGCGAGGGTGACGCGGCTGGACACCTCCTCGACGAGGGGGATCAGCCAACGACTCGGCCCGTCCTTGAAGACCGTCGATGGAGCGCCGTTCACCGCGGCGTAAAGGATTTCCGTCACGTCGTCGTTGTCGAAAGTGATCGGCAGGAAAAGCCCGGCGCGCGGTCCGACTTCAAACGAAGCAAGGCCCTCGACCCGGCCTTCGACGTCAAGTGTGACGTTCGCCGTCGCACGGATCAGTCTCGACGGCTCATCGTCCGGCTCGCGACCGACGACAAGAGACCATCCTGGCTTGACCACGCGGTAGCACTGAGATTTCGCCGCCGCGAGTGTCGGCGACGTGAATTCGTCTTCCGAAGGAAGCGCCGAGGGCGCGATCGATTGAAGCCCCTGCGCGTCCTCGAACGAAAGCTTGCGTCGGGACTGGTTCACGACCCGTAAGTATGTGTCGACCGCGCCTCGGCCCAGGGGATTCAACTCCGGGAACGGTGACGCGGTCACCCCTTCGAGGGGTCGCGTCGATCGGAGGACGACCCGCAACGAACTCCAGACCGGTTTCTCCGGCCGGATCGTCAGGAAAGTATACGGGTCACGTATTTCCTTGATTTGCTGAAATCCGACGCCGTCGAGACGGACGGTGGCCGATCTGGCCCAGTCGGTCGGCAGGCGCAGATTGACTGTGTCGAGCGGACCGCCCGAGACCTCGTAGCGAAGGACCGCGACCCATTCAGCGCGGTCCGGGTTGATCGCGAGCCGACTTTGAAGCGTCACGGCGACGCGAGGGGGCTCGACATCCCAGCGGAGTCGAAGCCGCCCTTCCCTGCCGTCGACCCGGTAAGAACCGCGGAAGGGCGGGGACGTCGCGGCCGGCTCAGGCTCCGACGCAGTGATCGCCCGGTCCCCGGAGTCCAGAAGCTGAAACCGTGTCGGGGCCGTGACCGACAAGATCCCTCGCGACTCGGCCTGACCTGGCCATCGAGGCCAGGGGACGGTTTCCTCACGGAACGTTGCGGTCGTGCTCATCGGGTCGTACGTCAAGGGGGTCCAGCCTGTTAGCCTGACCCGGCGTTTGCGCAGCTCTGGGCCGTCGAAGCGCAGGCTCACCGAGCGTTCGGCTTCGTGAGCGTCAGTCAGGCCGTCCGCATCGACTCTCAGAAGTCGAAAACTCTCCGGCAGGGCGATCGTCGCATCGTGGACCGCCCCTCCCGATTCGACGAGGTCGGCGACCAACGAGAAATCGATCCTTCCTGTACCGACAACCACCCGCGCCGTCGATGTCACGCGAAACGTCGCGGATTCCGGTCCGGTCTCGACCTCGGGGGGAGGGGTTCTCGTAAGCGTTGTTGAAAGTTTAATGGCACCTGAAAGTGTCAACGGCTCCAGCGGCAAGGCGCCCCAAGCCTTCACAAAAGCTTCTTCACCGATCGATTCATTCACGGTCACGGGACTGATCCGTCCCGTCCACTCGGGAGGTCTGCGAAATCCCAGCACGCCCGTGAATCGTTCGACCAATGCGGGCTCGAGTACCGGCGCGGACCGAGTCAAAGGGTTCGCGAACCCTTCGAGTCGGGGCCGCCACGCATCGACGGAAACGACCGCGCCGTCAGGCAGGGGGGGGTTGATCCTCGCGACCCATTCAGGTGCGGACGGCTTTCCCTCGACGGTCACGTCAACCTCGCCCGCGATCGTCCAGGACCGCACCCTCACGCCAGGACCCAGCTTGATCCGGACCATCGAGGTGCCCGACAGGTTACGATATGTCAATCGCGCGCGAACCCGGTCTCCCGCGGGAGTGGCATCCCAGAGATACACGCCCTCGACAGTCCCCTTCGCGTCCGGCTTCGCCGTGGCCTGCGACGACCCCCAGCACAGTTCGAGCCGGTCCGCAGGCCCGAGGAACGCTTTTACGCCTGACTCCGTCACATCAACAGGTCCCCTAGCCGAGCCGATCGCCGGCGGCGACTCTCCGGGCCGTGAAACGACTTCCACCGTGGCCGTCGCGACGGGATTCACTCCCAGGGAAAACTTGTCTTCGCTGTCAGGAACTCGCGGAGAAACGGA
>JAYUFP010000444.1:0-5534 GCA_043738665.1 Isosphaeraceae bacterium | reverse complement strand
CGGAATAGGCACTTCCTTCGTCGCCGATCAGATAGCCCCAACCGCCCGCCCGCGTTTTTTTACCGTCGCGATCACGCCCGACGGCGATCGAACCGGTTCCCGCGATCACCCCGATCCCCCAACCGTCCGGCGTCCCGGCCGCGACGACAAGATCGCCGTCGTTGGCATGCACGATTGTCTTGGACCAACCCTCCGACTTGTTCCATTCGTCCAGGAGGTTTCGGTCCTCGGGCCGATCGAAGCCGGCAAGCCCGAGGCAGGCGGAGTCGACCGTTTTTCGGTTAATTCCCGCGTGAGAGAAGGCCGAGACGATGGCTTCTGAAACGGCCTGCCGAGCCGCCGGAAGGCCGATGGCCTTGGCGTTCGAAGGACCCGCACGGCCGATCCCGACCACGTCGGCAGGTGTATGAGCCAGCCACGCGGTCGTCGACGTCCCGCCCCCATCGACACCGAGAATGAGGCGTACGGAGTCGGCCGAACTCATAAAACCGCCTTCCCGCCACCCTCGCGAATCGCTTCGCGAACGTGGCCCCGGTTCTCAAGAAGCCGATGTTCGGCGACATCGACACCCACGCCGGCGAGTTCGACAACAAGCGCTGTCTTTAGAGATCCTCCGCAGGCCGCCAGAAGAGACGAGGCCTTTGCTTCATCGACCCCGGTCAAATCGCGAAGCATTCGTCGTGTCCGGATTCGGAGCTTCTCGTTGGTGGGCTGGAGGTCGATCATTCGATTTCCGAGCGTCTTGCCGATTCGGATCATGGCGCCGGTTGTGATCATATTTAAGACCATCTTGGTCGCGGTGCCGGCCTTGAGACGGGTGGATCCGGCGATCACCTCAGGGCCCACCACAAGTGCGATCTCAAGGTCGACTTCGCTTCCGAGCGGACTGGGACGGTTACAGACCAGTCCTATGGTCGCCGCGCCGCGCTTTCGGGCCTCGCGGACCGCGCCAAGAACATAAGGCGTTCGACCGGACGAGGCGATCCCCACGACGAGGTCGTTTCCCGCCACTTCCAGGGCCGCGAGGTCGGTCGCCCCACGATCGGGGTCGTCCTCGGCCCCCTCGACCGCTCGGACGAGGGCGGAGTGCCCCCCGGCAATCAGGCCGACAACCATTGAGGGCGGGGTGCCGAACGTGGGAGGACATTCCGAAGCGTCGAGCACGCCGAGCCTTCCGGAAGTTCCCGCACCGACATAGATCAACCTGCCGCCGCTCCGAAACCGCTCCGCGGTCCACTCGATCGCCAGAGCGATGGAGTCGGATTCGGCGCCTACGGCCGCGACGACTTTCCCATCCTCCGCGTTCATGAGATCGACGATTTCCGAAGCGCTCATCGTGTCGATCGCGTCGGTGAGCGGGTTTCGGGCTTCGGTCGTCAAATTTTCTTCGAGAGTCATCGTCACCGTCGCATGGAGATTATCGATAGAGCAAGAATCCGGCACGCACGCGGCCGAACTCCTCCAGCTCGGCCGTCCAGACCTTGGCGACTTCTGGAGGCGACTTTCCGTCGAGCACCGCCTTGTAACTCGCCTCATCCGCGAGCATCTTGAGAAAGCCCTCGGGCTTCCATTCCGTCGGATAGAGCTTATGCAAGGCGCTCGCGATGCTTAACCCCAGTGCCAGGGGGTCGAATCGATTTCGATCGGTGATCTGGATATAAACACCACCGCAATCCTTCCCCGCGAACTGCCGTTCCTTCGGCGAAAACCGGATCGGAATCAACCGAACCCCGGGCAGGTCCGCACCGTTCAACGCGGTGGCGAAGCGTACCGGGTCAATGTAAGGGGCTCCGACCCTCTCGAACGGGGTGTCGGTCCCTCGGCCCGTGGCCAGGTTGCTCGCTTCCAGCAATCCCACCCCCGGATAGAGCAAGGCTTCGGTCAGGCTCCTCATGTTCGGGGACGGGTTGACCCAGAGCAATCCCGTTTGGTCGAACAGGTCAGCGCGACGCCATCCCTCACACTTCACGACGTGCAGGTCGGCACCGATCGACCGCTCCTTGTTGAACAGGAGGGCGAGCTCGCCCGCCGTCATTCCGTGTCTCACGGGGATAGCGTGGTGCGCGATAAAGGACGCGAACGAAGGGTCGCGGACGGGCCCGTCGAACGCCACTCCCCCGATCGGGTTCGGCCGGTCGAGCACGTAAAGCGGGATACCCCGCTCCTTCGCGGCTTCAAGGACGAGACCGAGCGTGCTTAGATACGTGTAGAATCGTGCGCCTATGTCCTGGATATCGTAGACGAGGACATCGACATTCTTGAGCATCTCGGCTGTAGGTTTGCGGGTCTTGCCGTAGAGGCTGAAAATGGGCAAGCCGGTCTTCTCGTCGACCGCGTCGGAGACTTCGGAGTCGACCGCCCCACGGATGCCGTGCTCAGGGCTGAACAGGGCGACAAGCTCCACGCCCGGGGCGGCGTGAATGGCGTCAATTGTGGTCAGACCGCTTTTGGTTCGGCCTGTATGGTTGGTGACGAGTCCTACCCGCTTACCAACGAGTGGGGCGTACTTCTCTCGTTCCATGACGTCGATCCCGCAGAGAACCTCCGTTACCTTCGAAGTTTCGATCGATACAGTGTTCCCCACGATCGCCGAGGCGACCACGGTCGCGATCCGATACCGCAACGAGGTCGGGGCAGGGGCCTTCCCGTCGGGGTGCAGCCTGCTGGTTAGAACCACGACGAAGACGCCGGAGGCTGGGTCGATCCACAGGCTCGTTCCGGTAAACCCGGTGTGGCCAAACCCGCCGGCTCCGAACATGGCGCCTCGCGGACCGCTATGCGGAGTATCGACGTCCCACCCCAATCCCCGACGCTCACGCGTGGGGGTTAGTCCCGGGTCTGTCATCGCTCGCACAGTCAGAGGTCCAAGAATCCGTTTGCCGTTCGGGCCAATTCCTCCATCAAGGAGCGTTTGCGCGTAGATCGCCAGATCGTCGGCGGTGCCGAACAAACCGGCGTGACCGGCGACTCCATTCAGCGCTCTGGCCCGAGGGTCGTGAACCACTCCGCGAAGCATCACGCCATCTTCGGCTTCGGTCGGAGCGACTCGGGTTGAATTCTCCGGACGGAAACCCGTTGAAGTCATGCCCAATGGCTCGAAGATGTTCTTACGAGCGAATGTGTCAAGCGTTTCGCGCGAAATCTCCTCGACAATTTTTCCCAGAGTCATGAAGCCGACGTCGCTATAGATGTAGGCTTCACCCGGAGGATACGCCAGTGAGAGGTTCGCCAGGTTTCGCCATGCCTCGTCGTGCCCCTTGGAAAAGTCGGCGATCGGGTTGTCGGCGATCAAACCGCCCCGATGCCGCAGCAGTTTCTCGACGGTGATCGCACCCTTGCCGCGGTTGTCAAACGCGGGGAGTAAGGTTCCGAGACGGTCGTCGAGCCGCAGTTTCCCTTGTTCGAGCAGGATCATGACCGAAGTGGCCGTCGCGACCGGTTTTGTCAGCGACGCCAGGTCGAAGACAGTGTCGCGGGTCATCGGTTCTCGCGAGGGAACGATCGCCCGATCCCCCGTCGCCGTTACCAGGGCGATCTTTCCGTATCGCCCCACCAGGACCACCGCCCCCGGAACTTCCTTCTTTGCGAGCGACTCGCGGATCACGCCCTCGACGCGTTCAAGACGCGAAGGATCGAACCCGAGCGCCTCGGGCGCAGCCTGCGGGAGAGCGGCCCTCGCGTCGAATGTCGAGCCGAGCACAAGTATCAGAATGCCGATAAGTGATTTCATGGCGAGTTTCTCAAGCTTCTCCGGAGAGTGACTTGTCGAGCGGTTTCGAACTCGCGAACAGGCTCGCGAGGCAGCCGACGGCGAACACCGTGGACGAGCCGATGAGGGCGAACCAGGGCCAGGCGATCGGAGTAAAGAACTTTACGTACGACACGGCGGAGATCCCCGCCACCATGCCGACGAGCGCCGCCTTCTGGCCGACCCGACGGGTGAAGATTCCCAGAAGGAACAGGCCGAGGATGATTCCCGTCACGAACGACGCGATGGCGAGGGCGTTGTTCACGACGCTGTCCTGAAGCCGAGTCGCCTGGAAGGCGACTCCCATGAGAATTCCGCCCCACACGGCCGTCATGACTTTCGAGATCCGGAGAAGCCTCACTTCGTCGGTATCACCCGAAAAGGGGCGGTAGAGGTCGTTGATCACGGCCGAAGCCGCCGAGTTCAGTGAACTCGACAGGGTCCCCATCGCGGCGGAGAAGACGGCCGCGATCACCAGTCCCACGATGCCGACGGGTAAGACCTTGACGATGAAATTGGCGAAAACCTCGTCGGGCGCGAGTTCCGGTCCCGAGGGGGGAAAGTGTTTGTAGAAGACAAAAAGCCCAACCCCGATCAAGAGGAACAAGGCGAATTGCGCGAAAACGACGAACCCGCTGGCGATGAGTGCAAGCGCCGCTTGCCGCTGGCTTCTGGCTGAGAGGTAGCGCTGGACCATCAACTGGTCTACGCCGTGGGTCGCGGTGTTCAGCACCATCCCGCCGAAGAGCCCGGCCCAGAACGTATAGGCCTTCGTCAGGTCAAATGAAAAATCGAACATGCGAAACTTATTCGCCTGCCTGCCGGTTTCGATCAGCGTGCTCCAGCCCCCCGGCAGCTTGCTCGTGAGAATCAGAAGGGCCACGATCGCGCCGAGGATGTAGATCGTGAACTGGATCACGTCGATCCAGATCACCGCCTTCATGCCGCCAAGATATGTGTATACAATCGTAACCGTGCCGACTGAAACGATCGCGGCGCCGATCGGCCAGCCGGTCATGTGTTGAAGAACCTTGGCGGCGAGGAAGAGGCGAAGGCCGTCGGCGAGCGAACGGGTGACAAGAAAGAGAACCGAGGCGAGGGTGCGGGTGGACCCGCCGAAACGGGATTGCAGAAGCGTGTAAGCCGTGAAGATTTGACCCCGAAAATAGGCGGGAAGCAGTACCGTCGCCACGATCACGCGGCCGAAGAGGTAGCCGATCGCGAGTTGAAGATAAGTAAAATCACCCCGATAGGCGACACCGGGGACACTGAGAAAAGTCACCGCGCTGGTTTCCGTGGCCACGATCGAGATCATCAAGGCCCAGGCGGGGATGTTGCTCTCCCCCAGGAAGTAGCCTTTCAAACCTTTCTCGCCGGCACCGAGCCAAGCACCGAGCGACGTGCATCCGATGATGTAGAGCGCGATGATGCCGAGATCGATAACGTTCATCGTGGCTCTCACATCGAGTGGGCGAGAACATGAGCATCGGGACGGTTGGACCGCTCGGGGCTGACCAATGTAACAATCGTCAGACGATTTCGCTACGATTTGAACGCGAAGGAAAGCTTGCCGAGCATCGCCGCGCGACGCGCCCCGGTCACGCGCGGAAGAGACGAATTCTCGCCGCGTAGCGCGAGGTCGGCGAGTACGGCGAAGGCCATCGCCTCCCTCGCCGATGAGGGAACGCCGAACTCCTCGGACTTTCGAATCGACCTTGGTGCGACGAGTGCGGCGATTCGCTCCATCAAGGCGGGATTCGACCCGCCCCCTCCCGCGACGACGATC
>JAYUFP010000443.1:0-1720 GCA_043738665.1 Isosphaeraceae bacterium | reverse complement strand
CACGCCGGGCGCAGGCCTTTCGCCTTGAGAAGTCTGTCGGCCCACTGGGTCCATTCCGGTGAAAGCGGCGGCACGGGGTCGCGCTTGTAGTCGGTGTCGATGTCATAACCCGCGCGGTCGTAGGCGGTGGCCAGGACGGCTTGGAGGTCGAGTGCGGCGTCGGGGTCTTCGGGCTTCAACGGGACATGAATGACCGGAAGTCGCTGTGAGAGCCGGATCGGCCAGAGATAAGCCTTGGGCCGCTTCCCGACTCGTGAGACGTGTGCGAGATATTCGCAGGTAGGGATTAATTCGCGCGTACGGACCCCCGTCCCCCCGCGAAGCAGATCGACCTCGACCCAGTTCGTTGACGTATGCATCGCCTCCTGCCGCTTGGCCTCGAAGCTCTGTCGTCCGATCGAGCCGGAAACCTTGTTCGTGGGACTGAGGATTTCGATCACGGTCACCACGACCCGGCTTTCCCGGTCGATGATTTCGATCCTGGCCTCGTGAATCTCGTCTTCGATGATCGTCGTGGCGATGATCGGCTCCGCGACACCAGTCATGGAAGCGCCGTGGGGCTCAAACGGAACGCCCTCCCAAAGGGGTTGCATCGTGATTTTCACGTCGGGAATGATCACGGACCTTCCCGGATCATTTTCGTCAGAAATGTAGACCCGTTCTTCGATTCTCGCCATATATTTCGGTCGAATTTGCTGAACGAGAATCGCTTGAATTCCTGAGATCAGATTGTGATGAACATCCGGCCAACGACCGGGCTCTTCCAGGTACGGGTCCATCCCGGGAAACGGCGAGGGCATGGCGAAACCTCCGGCATCGACGTCTGCGAGGCGGCATGTTCTAAATTCTACCGGGAACTCCCCGATCCGTCACGCCGCTTCCCAAACCCCCTTTCAGCCACTACACTGTTCTGGAACGACCGTGAGACGAGACGGAAGGGTCCACGCATGGCGACGGCGACCGACGAGCAGCGGGCAGTCCTCCTTCGAACCGACGACAACGTGGCCGTCGCCGCCCAGCCGATCCCCAAGGGGTTCGTCGTCCTCGGCGTCGATGCCCGCGAGCCGATCGCGCTGGGCCACAAGATCGCACTGGCCGAGATCGCCGAAGGGGCGCCGATCCGCAAGTATGGCCAGATCATCGGGTTCGCCACCAAGACGATCCCCGCGGGGTCGTGGGTCCACGTCCACAACGTGAAGGCCGACCTCTTCGAGCGCGACTACGCCTACGCCACCGAGCACCCGGGGGTCCCCGAGGTCGAGCCGCGGACCTTCCAGGGCTACCTCCGCCCCGACGGCCGGGTCGGGACCCGGAATTACCTCGCGGTGATCAGCACCGTGAACTGCTCGGCCAGCACGTCGCGGTACATCGCCGAACGATTCCGTGACGACGCCTGGAAGAAGGACTTCCCCAACGTCGACGGCGTGTTCGCGATCACCCACAAGGGGGGCTGCGCGACGCCGTTCAACGGTCAGGACCACAAGACCCTGGAAAAGGTTCTCGCCGGGTTCGCCACCCACCCCAACGTCGCGGCGTACGTCCTGGTCGGGCTCGGCTGCGAGGTGAACTTCGCCCAGAACATGGTCGAGTCGCAAGACCTCGTCGTCCTCGGCGGGGTCAAGCGAAACGGGGAGCGGAGGCTTCGCCCCCGGATGCTCAACATCCAGGAACAGGGCGGGATCACGAAGACCGTCGAGGCCGCCGTCGAGGCGGTTTTCCA
>JAYUFP010000442.1:0-1722 GCA_043738665.1 Isosphaeraceae bacterium | reverse complement strand
GACGCGTGTCCCGCTCAAGGCGACGGAAGGGCCGGACGGTCGGATGGTCGAGCTCAAGCCTCCGGATCGCGGGGCGACGGTGCTGATCTTTTACTCGTCCGAATGCCCGATCTCAAACGGTTACAGCCCGACCTTGAACCAGATCGCCGCCGGCTTCCCTGCCGAACGTGTTCGGTTCGTTGGCGTTTGCGTCGACCCCGACCTGTCAAACGCCGATGTGGTGGCTCACGCGAAGGACTTCGGCCTGAAATTCCCGGTGCTCCACGACCCGAAGGGTACACTCGGAAAGCAACTCGGCGCGAAGATCACGCCCGAAGCGTTCGTCGTGGATACGTCGGGCGCGATTCGTTATTACGGTCGGATCGACGACCTCTATCCCGAACGCGGCAAACAAAACGCACATCCCGAGACGCACGAACTCAAAGACGCTGTGGCCTCGGTCCTCGAACGTCGTGAAGTCAAGGTCAAACATGCCGAGGCCATCGGCTGCCCGATTCCCGAGCCCATCCGGCCTGCCTCGGACAAAGCGAGTCGCCCGCCGGGATCAGAGTAATCCATCATTCCCAGGCGAGCGCTAACGCCATGAGTCCCAGCCCGCCGAGCAATGCGGCCGAGAGCTTCCAACGGTCGTGTTCATGAAATTGAAGCTCGGGGAGAAGGTCGCTGAGCGCGATGCAAAGGAACGTGCCTGCGGAAAAGGCAAGGGCGTCCGCAGTCAATGTCGTGGCGGCGGAAGGACCCAACCGGTCGATTCCGAGAAAAAAAAGGACCACCCCGGCCGGGATCATCAGGGCGAAACCGAGGTTGACCAGGTGCGCCAGCGTCCTTGGTGCCCCGGCGCGAAGCATCAAGCTGACGATCGTCAGCGCATCGGCCGGCTTGTGAACAAGCGTGGCGATGAAGACCCCCCAGGCGACCGCGCCCGGGCCGTGCCTGAGATCCACATTGGCCGCCGAGGCACTCGCAAGTGCGACTCCGCCCGCCAACGAATGGACCGCGAGACCGAACGCCGCCGCGCCCCAGTGGAGCGACGTTCCTTTGGCCTTCGCGCCACCGCGGGTCGTTCCGGGTGCCGCCGAATCGATCAAACCCGCCGAATGGCCGCCGCGTCCGCCGGTATGCTCGTGCGCGTGCGTTGGACAAGGATCATCGGGGTCGTCGGGCGCTTCGTGGTGATGAAAGGCGAAAAACCGTTCGAGGAAGAACAGCGCCAGCAATCCCACCACCGACCAGCTCAGAGTGGAAGGTGATCCCAGACGCACCGCTTCGGGGAGCATGTGAAAAAAGGCCGCGCCGAGCATCGTCCCCGCGGAGATGCTCAGATAAATCTGCAATCGTATATGGCTGAGGACCGTCGCCAGCGGAAGCAAGCCACCGATCAGGCTGACGCCGACAACCATCACGCAGAATACGATCAGGGTCGTCGTTGTCACAATCGCCTTCCGTCTTCCGCGTTCAAACCACGCCGACCCTTGTTCCGCCGACGCTCCTCGGAAATAATACCACTGGCGCTCTCGACACGACACCACACGAGATGAGGCGGCGGCGGACGCCACCCCGTCACATTGTGCCCCGCTCACTTCCGCCGAAACGGGGGACTCGCATGGCCAAGCTCAACGGACCAGAGATCCTCGAACGCCTGCCAAACGCCAAAGGCTGGGAAAGCCACGGCGATATGCTCGTTCGCTCCTGGCAATTCCCCTCGTTCCGCCGCGCCCTGGA
>JAYUFP010000441.1:0-5542 GCA_043738665.1 Isosphaeraceae bacterium | reverse complement strand
GCTGCGGCGAGGGTTGGCGTATTTCTGCTTCAGCTCGCGCATGTCGGCGCGGATCAGGTCGAGGATCACGCGTTCGTCGCCGAGAATATGTTCGTATTCGGCGATCTTACCTTTGAGCTCAAGGTACTCGGCCCCGAGCCTGTCGACTTCGAGCCCGGTAAGCTGCTGGAGCCTCATGGCGAGGATGGCGTCGGCCTGCATGCGGGTCAGGGCGGTCGCGGCCTTCGCCTCGGGGTCGTTCAAGGCCCTCCGGAGGATCTCGGCCGAGACTTCCAGGCCCATCAAGCGCGCCTGGGCTTCCTTGGGGTTGGCCGACGAGCGGATGATACGGATGATCTCGTCGATATACGCCAACGCGATCAGCAAGCCCTCGACGATGTGGGCCCTGGCCCTCGCCTGGCGGAGCTGGAACTGCGTCCTGCGCCGGATCACGATCACCCGGTGGTCGACGAAGAGTCGCAGGAACTCCTTCAGGCCCAGCGTCTTCGGCCGGCCGTCGACGAGCGCCAACATGATCACGCTGAACGTGTCTTGAAGCGGCGAATATTCGTAAAGCTGGTTGAGGATGACGTTGGGGTCTTCGCCTTTTTTGACCTTCACGACGATCCGGACCGGCTGCTTGCGGTCGGACTCGTCGCGGATGTCCATGACTCCCGTGATCCGGTCGCCGTTGACGAGCTCGGCGAGCTTTTTAAGGAGCGGTTCCTTAGTAAGCTGGTAGGGAATCTCGGTGAAGATGATCTGCGCGCGGCCGTCTTTCTGCTCCTCGATCTCGTACTTGGCGCGGAGGATCACGCGGCCGCGTCCGGTGCGGTAGGCTTCGCGGACGCCGTATTTGTTGCAGATCGTCGCTCCGGTCGGAAAATCCGGCGCGGGGATGATCTCCATCAGGTCGTCGAGTTCGATGTCGGGGTTGTCGATGTAGGCGACGACTCCGTCGCAGACCTCGCCTAAATTGTGCGGGGGGATCGACGTCGCCATGCCGACCGCGATGCCGCCGGAGCCGTTCACGAGGAGGTTGGGGAACTTGGCGGGGAGGACCCGCGGTTCCATGTATTTCTCGTCGTAGTTGGGCTGGAAGTCGACGGTGTCGAGCTTGATGTCTTCGAGCATCTCCGCGGCGACGGGGCTGAGCTTCGCCTCGGTATACCGCATCGCGGCGGGGGGGAGGCCGTGGATTGAGCCGAAGTTCCCCTGGCCGGTGATGAGCAGGTGCCGCATGTTCCACCACTGCGCCATGCGGGCCAGGGTGGGGTAGATGGAGTTGTCGCCGTGCGGGTGATACCGCTTCATCGTCTCGCCGACGATCCCCGCGCACTTGCTGGTGGAGCCGCCGGGGGTCAGGCCGAGGTCGAGCATGGCCGTCAAGATCCGCCGCTGCGAGGGTTTAAGGCCGTCGCGGACGTCGGGCAGGGCCCTGCTGATGATCACGGACATGGCGTAATTGAGGTAACTCTCCTTGAGTTCCTCCTCAATATTCAAAGGCAGGGGGCGGAGATGCTCCCCGGGAGGAACAGCGGTGCTCACAGGACGGACGCTCCCTCAGCTTCGGACCCGGTGCCGGAGCGGCAAAGGGTTGAGAACCAACCTCTTGCGGCATCCGAGAGCCCAAGGAATCCACGTTGACGCCCCCGTAACGGACCGGCATCGCGACGGGCGAAAAACCCGAGTCGAACGGCCGGTCCCACGGTTGCGACGAATGGGGTCATTTTACCCGAAAGCACCCCCCCGACGCAACACCGCCGGGCACGCCGCGAGCGAACGTAAGTCGCGATCGGCAAAGAATTTGGCGGGGCATTCAGGGTGCCCGTGGACCCCGTTGAAAAATTTGCAAGACGCGAGCCCGGAATGAGGTTGCCGATGAGGTAAAATCGGCAAGATAGTGAACTTTTTACACGGGTTCCGATCGGGCATATCGCGGGGTGTAAAAATGAAAGGCTCAGGATGGATTCCGGTGTGGTGATGGTTTTAGCCCCGGAGGCTTGGAGACGATACCACACCGGAATCCATCATGAGCCAAATGAAAACCGCCCTGCCACGACCTCACAACCTGGCTTGTCCCCCGACCGGCCTGCGGATAGCTTAACGGCGGCGGGATCGGGTGGCATTCGTGACCAAGGGCAGGAGGCGCGGGGCTCATGCGAGTGCTGGTGACCGGCGTTTCGGGGTTCGTGGGGGGACACCTGGCCGAGCACCTGGTCGCCCGGGGGGACGTCGTGGCGGGGCTCTCCGCATCAGGAAAATGGCCGGAAGCGCTCGCACACCTGAACCGCGACGTCCGCAATGATCGGATCGACCTCGCCGACGTGGCCGAGTCCGATCTCGCCGACCTGATCGCCAAAAAACAGCCCGAGGCGATCTACCACCTCGCCGCGCAGGCCAACCCGCAAGCCAGCGTCTCCGACCCTCGCGGCACCTGGGCCTTGAACCTCGGCGGGACGCTCAACCTCCTTGAAGCGGTCAAGATATCGGGTCGGAAACCCCGCGTGGTGATCGTCGGTTCGGGGGTCTGCTACGGCAACCCGGCCCTCCAACACATGCCCGTCAACGAAGATTGCCCGCTCCGCCCGAATAACCCCTATTCCGCAAGCAAGGCCGCGGCGGATTTATTAGGCGTCCAGCACTTCCTCACCCACGGGACGGACGTTGTGATAGCGAGGCCGTTTAATCATGCGGGGCCGAGGCAGTCGTCGTCGTACGTGCTGAGCGCCCTGGCAAGGCAGGTGGCGGAGGTCGAGGCCGGCATCAAGCCCCGAGTGGAGGTCGGGAACTTGGATATCGTCCGAGACTTCACCGACGTCCGAGACGTCGTCCGCGGATACCGGCTCCTCGCCGAAAAGGGACTCCCCGGAGAGATTTACAACCTGGGGACCGGCCGAGGCACCAAGCTCTCCGACGCGTTGGAAACGCTTGCGGGTCTGGCGCTTGCGGGAAGGAAGGTCGAGGTCTTCGTCGACCCGGCAAGGGTACGTTCCGTCGACCAACCGCTGCTCGTCGCCGACCCGGCCAAGCTTAAAGCCGCGACCGGCTGGGAGCCGCAACTCTCGATCGAACAGACGCTCGCGGATATGCTGGATTACTGGCGAGTAATGATTGCGCGCGGCGGTTGACCGTGTTTTGTCGCTCTGCGGAGTGGACGAGCCTATGGCAACAGGAGATTTCGATGGACCAACGTAGATACTCAATTTACGACCTCCTTGGATTGATTCGCCAACGTCCAGCAATGTACATGGGATCGACATCCATTGTCCTATTAAGAGCCTTCCTGGCTGGGTACGATTTTGCAGCAAGGACGCATGACATCGTAGAAGAGAGCGAACCCGACTTTGGCAAGTTCCACGACTGGGTTGCCCAAAAGTTTGGATGGAATGAATCGACCGCGGGTTGGGACAACATCATCCTTCAGGAGACGGGAAACGATGAGTCCGCAGCATTCGATCGCGTTTACACGCTGATCGATCAGTTCAAGGTAGAAGAGAGTTCACACCCCATGGTGACCGGCTTCCCGTTCATCGGGGATGACCCGAGGTACAACGACGCGGCCGTGCCTCCTCTCCCCACGGGCAAAGTCACTTTCGACGAATTCCTCGATTGGTGCCGCGGTTACGAGAAAGCCCGTGTGGAATGGGTCGACGGCGACGTGGTGATCATGGCCTGGCCGGACCTCCAACATTGCCTTGTGAAAGAGTTTCTCAAATCCATTCTCTGGATTTATGTCAACAAACGCGAGCTAGGATGTGTTCTTGGCGGCCTGTATCTGTGCCGATTCCGGACGGCAAGGCGAGAAGTCGGGTTCTTGCCAGACATCCTGTTCCTCGCGGAAAACCGTTTGAACCTGGCCAAGAACGATTACCTCGACGGCGTACCCGACCTCATCGTCGAGATTGTCGCGCCTGGTGACGGCGACCGGGATTTCCTGGAGAAATTCGCCGATTATGAGTCGGCAGGCGTCCACGAATACTGGGTGATCGACCCCGCCACGAAACGGGTCGCGGCCTGGTCGCGAAACGCCGAAACCGGCCTATTCCAGGCGATAAACGAGGCAGACAACCGCTTCAACTCGAAAGTTATCCCCGGGTTTTATCTCCGACAGGAATGGCTCTGGAGCGAACCGGAACTGAAGCTACGGGACGTAATGACCGAGTTGGGTGTCTGAAAAGTCAACCTCAATCCTCGGGCATCTCGAACCCCGTCCAGCGCTTGCGGATCGCCGAGACCGCCGCGGCCAATCCCGGATCGGCGTCGATCCTTACGGCGGCGGCCTTGCAGGCGTGGCGAACGGTTGCGGGATCTCGTCCGCCGAAGTAGTCTCCGATCGACTTGAAACTCAGGCCCGTCACGGCCCTCGCCAGATACATGGCGAGGTGTCTCGGCTCCGCCAACGCGGCTCGCCTGGAATCCGAGCGGAGGTCGCGGAGTGTGACCTTGAATCGCTCCGAGACGGCATGCGCCACTTCCGAGATCGGCACCGTTTGCAAACGCCCGCCATCCACGGCGCCCGCCACGCCGTCTTCCGCGAGAACCGAGGCCGCGAGTTTCTTGTCGATCGACTTGCGTTCGACCCGCGCGATCAAGGCGAGCCGGGCGAGCCAGCCGTCGAGCGTGCGGTAGCCCTCGGCGGATTCGGCCAGGGTGTCGACGGCCTCGGTGGTGAGGGTGATTTTCTGGGTGCGGGCGCGGTCCAGCAAATACCGACGGCGCGACGCCAGGGTAGGAGGGTCGACACGGACCGACAGGCCGCCGACGAGCCGATTGACCAGCCGCGGAGGCCAGTTTCGCCACTGGCCGGGACCTTCGCGGGCCGAGATCGCCACGCTTGCGCCTGCCTCTTCCAGGGCGTCGAGGGTGTGCGAGAGTTCGGCCAGCGCGAGCGGGGCGCGGTCGAGGGCGTGGACATCTTCGAGCACGAAGAGGTCGAGCGTCCGGAACCAGCCCCGGAGCTCGGCCCAACCTCCGGGCTTTCCGGCCGCCTCGGCACACGAGGCCGCGAACGATTCCGCCTCAAGGTGCGCCACGGATGCGCCCGGGTTTCTCAAAAGGCGCTCGCCGACCAGGGCCTTGAGGAGTCGCGATTTTCCGACGCCGGACGGGCCGTGGATCACGAGCGGTGAAACCCCTTGGGAGTCGCCGCGGGCCAGGGCGAGGATGCTCGCGTGGGCCAGCGCGTTTTCGGGGCCGGTGACGAAGCCGTCCCAGGGTTGGACGGGGGAACCCTTCGCGGTTTTGTCGGCGGATTCCAGGGTTTTATCGCGATCGGCCATCAGTGCTCACCCGTTCCCACACAGACAGCATGTTGCATGACGGTAACGCTTCGCCGAACCCGTTTTGCTCATATTACCCACTCTCATTATGAGGTCGAGGTTCTTTGACTCCGACCCGTAGGGTGGGCACTGCCCACCCCTTTCAAGGTGTGCGAAGATCCGACGAAGTGCCTGCCTTCTTCAGCCCCGG
The DNA here is from genome assembly GCA_043738665.1 of Isosphaeraceae bacterium. Taxonomy (GTDB): domain Bacteria; phylum Planctomycetota; class Planctomycetia; order Isosphaerales; family Isosphaeraceae; genus JAYUFP01. The sequence goes on along the minus strand of JAYUFP010000441.1, from coordinate 91 downwards.
AGGGGCGACGGTCAGTAGCCCGGGGCATCGCCCTCGTTGTGACCCGCAAGTCACTCAACCCTGATTTTCGCCTCAGGCCCGAAGCGATCCC
>JAYUFP010000440.1:0-1724 GCA_043738665.1 Isosphaeraceae bacterium | reverse complement strand
GGCAAGCCATTGCCATGGCGTTTGTGGAACGTCTCGGAGATACGGAATCGCTTCGCGTTTGAATTCGTCGATGATTTCAATTTCGGAGTGGACGTACTCCGAGTCTCGTGCGACGGAGGGGAGGAGTGGCCGATATCGCCGTTGGCCACGAAATACGACGTCTTCGTTACCGTAGAGCCACGTTGCCACCGCAATGAAGTCGCCGACGGTTTGAACGCGGTAAACGCGAGGTTCACCGTCTGTTGAAGAAACTCGGAATTGATCCAAAGGTGCTCCGGGTAGTGTTGGGGCCTAACTTGAATTAGGCGGAACGACGTGTCCGCCTAACACCCGAATCAGAAACCCCGAACACGGACACACACGTCCGCGTTCTCCAAGCGAATTGTCAGGGTCAGTGTGCCCCAACTTCCTCTAGACGTTCAGGTTGCATCACGGTGCGATTTCTCGTTTTTTAGGAATAGGCGGAACGGCATTCCTCCTATTCCGCGCGAGGAACGCGGAAGCGAACGCGGACGAAGGTGAATTTAGAGCCGGTCCGCGGGGCTTTTCACCCCTCGGCCTCCTTGGTTAAGGACATGGGTGTAGATCATGGTCGTCGCGACATCGCTGTGCCCGAGCAACTCCTGGATCGTCCGGATGTCGTAGCCGTCATTCAGGAGGTGGGTCGCGAACGAGTGCCTGAGCGTGTGGGGCGTGGCGTGCTTGACGATTCCCGTCGCGAGAACCGCCCGGCGCATCGCTTTTTGGATCGTCGTGGGGTCGAGGTGATGGCGCCGCGACACTCCCGTGCGCGGATCGATCGAGAGGCCGCTCGCGGGGAAGACATATTGCCAGCCCCACTCGCGATGGGCGGAGGTGTACTTCCGCTCCAAGGCGTCGGGAAGGTAGACCGACCCGTTTCCGGCCTCAAGGTCGAGCCGGTGAAGTGCGCGAACCTGGTTGAGGTGCTCTCGCAGGGGCTCGCCGGCGAGGACGGGCAACATGGAGAGGCGGTCCTTTTGCCCTTTGCCGTCGCGGATCAAGAGCTCGTTGCGGGTGAACTCGATGTCCTTGATTCGCAGCCGCAAGGCTTCCAGGAGCCGGAGCCCGGCCCCGTACAACAGCACGGCGACCAGTCGGGGAGTGCCTTCGAGCCGGTCCAGGACCGACTTGACCTCCTCACGGGTGAGGACGACCGGGAGCCGTTCGGGTCTCTTGGCCAGTACGATCTCGTCGCCGATCGTCTCCAGCGCCACGTCGAGAACCTGCTTGTAGAGGAACAGCAGGGCGCATCGGGCCTGATTCTGGGTGGAGGCGGCGACGTGCCCGTTGACCGCCAGGTCCGTGAGAAAGGCATTGATTTCGCCGGCCCCCATCTCCAGGGGGTGCCGTTTGTGGTGGAAGAGGATGAAGCGGCGAACCCAGCCGACGTAGGCGTCTTCCGTCCGAATGCTGTAATGCAAGGCCCGAACCGCCATCCGCACCCGATCGAGCAGTCGGGGCGCGCCCGGCGCGGATATCGGGAGGGACGGTTCGAGGTTCCGCATTGTCGGCGACGTCATGGGCATCCGCGTCCCGGGTTGATCCGTTCCCTTACTTCACGGATTTTCAGAGGGCCGGAAAGGCAAGTCAAGAGAAATCCGGACGCCGACATGGGAACTGGGAACTGGGTGCGCCAACGGATTCTGGCGGAGTGGTCTTCGCCCTGAAGGGGCGGCACAGGACAGCCCGGGGCATCGCCCCGG
>JAYUFP010000439.1:0-5547 GCA_043738665.1 Isosphaeraceae bacterium | reverse complement strand
GCAACCCGGGGCGTTGCCCCGGGCTCTCCTGTGTCGCCCTTTCAGGGCGAAGACGAACGCGCAATGGAGACAATGCCGGAATCCATTGGCGCACCCCCTTTCCACGGGCGCACCCAGAGCCCGGGCGAGGGCTTGACGGGCGGAACCGCGATACCCTACGTTGATCTACTTGCGCACCGTCGATCGCGGGAGGATGCCCACGTAAGAACCGATCCGACTCGTTACCGGAGAGGCTTCATTCGATGCTAACGCCCGGGACCGTTCTCGAATTCGTCACGGCGGACCCATACCGGCCTTTCCGCATGCACATGGCACGCGGTCGAACGTCGAACGTTTGACGTTGGTCATCCGGAGACGGTCACGGTGGGTCGGTCATCCATCACGGTCTATGCGAAAGCTGAAAGTGTGCCCGGGACGACGGAGCGTTGGCAAGAGGTCTCGATGATGCTGCTTGAATCCATTGAGCCGATGGAAAACCTAGCACGGCAAAAAAGTGAATAACGGCATGACAGGCACGATGAATAAAGACCAAGTCATTAAGGGCACCTTCTCCTTCGTCAGCCTCGGCTGCCCCAAGAACCTCGTGGACTCCGAGCGGATGCTCGGACTGCTCGCCCAGGACGGGTACGTTCTTGTCCCGGAGGCGGCGACGGCCGACCTGGTCATCGTGAACACTTGCGGATTCATCGACTCGGCCCGGCAAGAGTCGCTGGGCGTGATCCGCGAGATGATCGAGCGCAAAAAGGCGGGAGCCATCAAGGGAATCGTCGTCGCCGGTTGCCTCGCCGAACGGCAGAAGGACATGCTTCTGGAGGAAGTCCCCGAGGTCGATCAGGTGGTCGGCGTTTTCGGTCGCGAGGAAATCGCCAAGGTCGCCGATCGGATCATGGGCGATCTCCACGAACAACGCACGATCTTCCGACCGGCCCCGGTACAGGCGCAAGACGACCGCTCCCGCTTGCGGATTACCGCCAAACACCTGGCCTATTTGAAGGTCTCCGAAGGCTGCGACCGGCTTTGCACATTCTGTGCGATCCCTTACATGCGCGGAAAGCACGTCACGAAGCCGATCGAGAAGGTCGTCGAAGAGGCTCGTGAGCTCGCCGCGGACGGCGTCCGCGAACTGAACCTCGTGGCGCAGGACATGACCTATTACGGGGTCGACCTTTACGGCCGTCCACGTCTCGCGGAACTCCTTCGCGAGCTCGACGAGGTCGAGGGGATCGACTGGATCCGTATCCTCTACAACTACCCGAATTACTTCACCGACGAGCTTTACGAAGTCCTCGGTTCGAGCCGTAAGATCATTCCTTACCTTGACATGCCGCTCCAGCATATCAACGACCGGATGCTCAAGATGATGAATCGGCGGCACACCCGTGCCGAGACCGAGACGATCATCCGGCGGCTCCGCGAATCAGTGCCCGATCTGGTGCTCCGGACCACGTTCATCGTCGGCTTCCCTGGCGAGACCGAGGCCGATTTCGACGAATTGCTGGACTACGTCAAGGAGACGAAGTTCGAGAGGCTCGGCGTGTTCCCGTACTCATTCGAGCCCGACACGCCCGCCGCGAAGATGCCCGGACATGTCTCCGAAGAGGTCAAGAACGCCCGTCGCGACCGCGTGATGGAGGCACAACAGCCGATCGCGTTTGACTTCAATGCATCGCTCATCGGCAAGAAGCTTGATGTCCTGATCGACGGCCCCGCCGACGGGGCCTCGAACCTTTGGATCGGCCGTAGTTATGCCGATGCCCCCGACGTGGACGGGCTGACGTACGTCCAGGCCGCTCACCTGGAGCCCGGGGATCTCGTGGCCTGCGACATCGTTGCGACGCAGGGTTATGACACCGTGGCGAAAGCCGGTCCGGTGCCGCCGCGACGACGCAAGGCGCGGCCGAAGGCGAAGAAGAAAGCGAGTTCGCCGTTGACGATCCTCGGCTGATTGGAACAAGTCGACTGCAAAGTAAGAAGACGGATCAACCGCGGAGATCGCCGAGAACGCAGAGACAGGCGAAGAAGCGGACCGAGGGCGGATTCGCCAATTTCTCTCTTGTTTCTTCTTTGTCTCTTCTCCGCGATCTCAGCGATCTCCGCGGTTAATCCGTCGTCTGACTTGGCGATCCTCCTGTCAGATTGGAATGACGGGCATGGAAGGCGGCGGTGGTGCTGGTACAATCCTCAGCCGCCGTTTCCCGAACCGCCACCTTTGAGCGCCGACCGTTCTTATGGCCGAACTCGCCGCGACACCGAAATTTTGGAACGTCCCGAACTCGCTCTCGGTGGCGCGGATGGCGCTTTCGGTCGTCGTCTTCGTCCTCATCGCGTTCGAGAAATACTTCGCCGCGGCCGCTGTGTTTTCCGTCGCGGCGATCACCGACGCGCTCGACGGCTACCTCGCCCGCAAGTTGAACCAGGTCACGGCGGTCGGCCGCCAGCTCGACCCGCTCGTCGACAAGGTGATCGTCGCGGGCACTTATATCTATCTGCTCGGAATCCACGACACCATCCACGACACCGGGCTTTATCCCTGGATGGTCACCACGGTGGTGCTTCGCGAGTTGTTGATCCAGGGATTGCGAAGCCATCTCGAGGGCATGGGCCAGGCCTTCGGCGCGAAGTCGGCAGGAAAGATCAAGACCGTCGTTCAATGCCTTTCCATCATCGCGATCCTTCTCGCCCTCTCGTTCGAGGTCGGCCCGAGTTGGAAGTTTCTGCGAGACATCCTCACATGGTCGGCCGTGGCTTTGACGGTCTACAGCGGGCTCGGCTACGTTCTCGTCGCTTTCCCATTCCTGCGAGAGCGGAAGGCGACGGGGGGTTCGTGACGGAGTTTCCCTGGACTGGATAAGATGAGTCGAGCCGAACGGAGAAGCGACAATCATGGCGACCGTCTCGCAAGCGACTCAACATGTCCTGACCGCCGAGGAATTCGCCATTCGGCCAGACCCTGGTTACCCCGAGGAATTGGTGCGAGGAAGGATCGTCGCGATGCCGATGCCCGGCGCCCGTCTCGGCAAGATCTGCGCGAAGGTCGCGCGGATCCTCGGCAATCAGGTTGACGATCACGACCTCGGCCACGTCCTCTCGAACGATTCGGGAGTGATCACCGAGCGCGGACCTGATTCCGTGCGGGGAGCCGATGTTTCGTTTTACAGCTACGGACGGCTCCCGAAAGGGACGATCACCGAGGGGTATCCCAACGTCCCGCCGGACCTCGTCGTTGAAGTTCTTTCTCCGCACGACCGCTGGCCGAAGGTTTTGGCGAAGGTCGCCGAATACCTCAACGCCGGCGTCTCCGTGGTTACCGTGCTGGACCCGGAGAAGAAGACGCTTCACCTTTATGCCGGCGATGAGCCTGTGCGGAACTTGGAAGAGGCGGATGAGCTAAGTCTGCCGGCCATCTTCGGCGATTTCCATGTGGGGGTCGGATCTCTGTTTGTCTGACGTCGGCGACATTCCGCAGGCTCCCGAAAGCGAGCGGCGTTTGAGCGTGATCGCTGTGAAGCGATCCGCGTGTTGATCATCAGAAATCCTTTTGTTCCAGAGTGTTGGGTCGGGAGCGCGCGACGACCCTTTGCTTCACCTTACGAACCTTCGATTCAAATCAATAAACTCCGGAGTGTAACCCCCAAGATGGAATGGCTTGAAGCATTGGTGCTCGGGGCCGTGCAAGGCGTGACGGAGTTTCTGCCGATCTCCAGTGACGGGCACTTATTAGTGACGCAGATGCTCTTTGCGTGGTGGACAGGTGTTCGAAAGTCCGGCGCGGAGAATTTGTTCTTCGACATCATCCTTCATCTCGGAACCCTCGCGGCGATCGTCGTGTACTATCGCGCCGTGGTGAAAACCGCCGTGAAGGGTTTGCTCGGCTCGGAAGACGTGCCCCCGGTGTATCGGAGACACGCGCTGATTCGTACCGGGATGCTCGCCGTCGTGGCGACCTCACCGCTTATCCCCCTCAAGCTTTTCTTCATGAAGCTGATCAACAGCACGTTCGACGCGGATAATCCCGTGCCGGCGGGCGTCGGGTTCCTAATCACCGCCTCGGTACTGCTTCTGACCGCGATGTTGCGAAAGCGTGGCGAGGCCGGCAAGGGTCCCGCGGAAATGACCTTCCTCGACGCCCTCTTGATCGGCATCGCGCAGATGTTTGCACCGCTCCCCGGGGTGAGTCGAAGCGGCCTGACCGTCGCCTCGGCGCTTGGGTTGGGCCTTTCTCGGTCATGGGCGGTCGGATTCAGCCTCCTGATCGCCGTGCCCGCGATCCTCGGTGCCGCATCGAGCGAACTTCTCGATGTCTACAAGGGCAAGACGGTCCTCCACCTGACCGGCGACCGCGTCTCCCAGACCCTGGCCGCGACGGTCCTCGCCGGGATTATCGGCTACGGCGCGATTATCTGGCTCGTCAAGATTGTGCGTTCGGGGAAGATGTGGTATTTTTCTGTATACCTAATTGTCCTGGGAATTGTTGTGTTAATCGGGGCGTCCCGGATGGCGCCCAGAATCGGAGCGACGCCCGATGCCCGCCTCGAAAAGGCTGCTGACAGGGCCTTACGGGGCAGCCCTCCGCGAGTTCGCCCTGAACGAACCGCGGTTAGACACGGCGGGGCTCTGGATCGTCCCGAGCGAATTGGCTCGCGTCCAGGTTCTCGCGATCCTCGGGCGGCTCTCACCCGCGGGTCGCGAGCCCCGGGTCTGGTGCTGGGATGACCTCTGGCGGCACATCCGCGAGGAGACGGCCGACGGCCCCGCGCCTCTCAGCCGGGCCGCCGCAAGGGCGGCGCTCAATGTCGCCATCGACCGCGCAGAGGCTTCCGGCAGCCTGAACGAACCGTCATTGCTCCTGAGTTGGCTCGGATATCGCCGCAGGCTCCGCTCCCGATTCGACTCGTGGACGCGTTCGGAACGGTTCGAAAACGAATCCCCTCCCGGCGACGGCGCGAATGTCGCCGAAGAATGGGCGGTGTTCCGCCGGTATCGTGGGCTGCTTTCCGAACTCGACTGGGAAGACGCCCCGGGGCTGGCCGTCTGGGCGTCGAAGTCGCTGGCGAAAACGACACCCCGGTTTCTGAAAACGCTCGGGTCCGTGACAATTCTGGACGACGCGGCGGATTCGCCTGCCGTGCTTCGCGCGCTTCGTTTCTTCGAGGAAAACGCGGACTCGATTTGCGTGACTTTGCGTCATGACGTGTCTCCCTCGCTTCATGAAGTCTTTGCGGAAAGCACACAACGCCGCGATCATTTCGTCGGGCACGATTTCCGAGACGAACCGCATGACCTCGTCCCCACTCGACCCGTCGCACTCGCCCACCTTGAGCGCGAGCTTTTCCGCGACGACGCCCACATGCGGGCGAAATCGAAGGAGACAAAAGGCCTCTTGATCCTGGGCGCACCGAAGGGCGAAGGGCTGGGACAGGTCGTTGCCCGCACGATTCGCGAGAAGCTTGAATCGGGGAGTGCTCCGGAGTCGATCCTCGTCTTGTTGCGGAACTGGGACGCCGACGCGGATGTTCTCGTGGATGTCGCGAAAGCGTGGGGTCTTCC
>JAYUFP010000438.1:0-1726 GCA_043738665.1 Isosphaeraceae bacterium | reverse complement strand
GCTCGGACAACTTCCTCGCCGTTATTGTTGACCGACCATGCCGAAATGAGATACGAGCAATCGACTCTGAGTAGTGGAAGCCTGCGCGTCCGGGCGTCATCCCCGGGCTCGGCGAAATCGATATTGTCGCGTAGCTCGCGGTTTTCCTGGATTTTGTGCAGGAACAGGTTCAGGGCCGTCGAGCCCGTGATTTTCGTCAGGAAGTTGCGATCGGGCGTCAGGAAGCTTTTCATCGCCGACGCCACCACCGCCGGCGGTTGGTCCGTGCCGTCAGCCGCGTGGTTCGAGAGGAGCTTCGCCAGGGTGTCGTCGAGGTCTTGGAACATCCGGATTCCCTACTTTTTTTTGGCACGAACCGCTCTGACTCTGCGTTTCCTGGTCGTACAGCTCGCGGCAGTCGAAGCGCCCTCACTTACGCTCGCCGACCTCTTCGAGATTCGCGCCAGGCACCGTCCTGACACCGATCGAATCCCCATCGTCGTCGACGAACTCGACCTCGTACTCGGGAGGATCGGAGGGGTACACGATCAGGATTGTCCCGACGGACCCCGCTCGCAGGTTGTCGTCGAGATCTCTCATGAGTCGGACAACGTCGTATTCTTTCAGCATGATCGGTCATTTCTTGATTTTTGTGGGGATCGACGTCACCAGGCGAACGATCCCGTCGCTCTTCTGCTTGATCCAGACGAAGAGGACGTCGATAGTGCGGCCGTTAGCACCGCGGATCGTGATGACCTGCTCGAACTTTTGCCCGTGCTGGGTCAACTCAGTTTCTACGGCCTTCGCGGGGTTGAATCGAATTTGTTCGGCCAATTGGGTCATATTCTCGCGTGTAAATCCTAGTGCCTGACTAAACCAGGCCGCCTTATCCTTCCCTTTGGGGTGGGCGTCGTTAAGTAAGTATCGGTCGAGCTTTTCCGTGACGCTCGCCTCCGAAGTGGGCGGCATCCCACTGAGGACCTTGGCCCCTTCGGCGACCTCAGCTTCCTTCACGGGGGCGGCGTTGCGCCCCATCAACTCGTCGACCGTCGTGGTCGTGGTCCTCTCGCCCTTCGGCTCCAATTTCTTGGAAAAGAGCGTGTTCTCCTCTGACCTTGCCCCGCCCGCCGTGACCAACTTTCCTTCTTCCCGCTCGGCGGACGGCGCGAACCGCTCGATCACCCCCTCGAACAAACCCTTTGCCTTCTCAATCGCGGGTTGTAGCAGCTTCCCGGCGGCCTCGCGGACGCGCTCAAGGCCCTGGGCAAACGCCTCGGCCTTCGATGAGATGAACTTCACGGCCCGGGTTAGCAGCGATGAAAGCTTCGCCATCACCTTCTCGAACAGTCCCAACCCGGCCGCGACGGCTTGGCCCCAGTGCTTGCGGAAGAAGCTGAGAAGGCCCTCGGAATGGCCGAACTTCGCCAGGATGCTCTCCACAAAGTGGAGGATGGGGCGGAGCGCCTCGCCCGCCCCTTTCACGACGGCCTTGCCCAGCCCCTTCAGCGCAGCCCCGATTTCGGGGAACAGCGAGATCAAGGCGAAGACCATCCCCATCCAGAGGGAAGGCGAGGTGTAGTCAGACTTCTTGTCCATCCAGTAGGCGTTCGCCACTACGTCACGCGCGGCGGTCGCCTCGCCGACGGCGGGGATCAGGCCGACGCCCGTGTTGATGGCAATCTCGGCGAGCGACGGGTCTTGGTTGAAGTCACCGATCAGGCCGCCGAGGATCGTCTCGAAGACGCCC
>JAYUFP010000437.1:0-5558 GCA_043738665.1 Isosphaeraceae bacterium | reverse complement strand
CGGAGGCTGACGCCGAAGACCTCGGCGATCCAGGAGGCTTTAACCCGCCCGCGATCGTGGCACTTGCCGGATTTTAAGTAAAGTCCGCGGATCAAATGACCGACAACGGTGGCAATCAGGGCAGGACGGGCACCGCCGGCCAGAAGGCGGAGGATGCGGCGGGGGACGGGGACCTTGCGTTCCGGGTTGGGGATCTGGCCAAGGAACGCCCCGAAGTCGTCCGTGTCGCCCCCGGGCAAACCGTCAGTCGATTCCGGAAATCCGAGCGCGGCCTCGGACCAGTTCAGGAGCCGCGCGGCCTGAAGGCGGCGGAGCGAATCCTTGAGCCGCTTGATGGACAGACCGGTGAGCCTCTTGAGTTCGCGGAGGTTGAATTTGGGGGTGAAGTCCTGTCCGACTCGGCAACGTCTGGCGTCCATTTCGTGGGCGGCGAACCAGACCCGAAGATCGACGAGCCGAATGAGCTTGTGTCGGTAGTCCCACCAGGCGGCGGCCAATACGGTGGCCGTGATGATCCGATACCCGCCCTTGGGCTTGGCGGGCGGGGCATCCCGTCCCGCCGTCGCGAAGGCCGTGCGCATGCTGTCGTCCCCGTGATCGTTGCGGACCCGGGTCGGGGGGTCCGCGTGACCCGTGAGGCGGTCGGCACGAGGCGCGGAATAGGCGCACCCTCCCCGTCGGGGGAAAAGTGAGACTTTTCCGCGTGCGCGCGGCTTCGACGACTTGACAGCATCGGGGATCGTGAATAGACTGGTGTCACTGTGTGGCACCAGTCTGTCACGGTTGCTCGGCATTCACGCTGTTACTAGCAGCAGGAACGCCTTACCCAGTGCTTTCAGCACTCAGCCGCGGCCAGTGAATCCAGCGACCCTTGCGGGTCGCTTTTTTCATTTCTCCTCCGTCTCCCGTTACCTCATCATCGTCTCGCTTTCGGTGCCTTCGGCCCCGGCCGGGCAGTGGCGTCCCGGCCTCTGCGCGTCGGTCTCTCGGCCCGGTGCCGACTTAGGCACCGTAAGTATAAAAAGAGACGCCATTTCCACAAGGGAGAGCCCCGGCCGGCCGCGGGGTTAAGGGGGCGCGCACGCCGAGATAGAGTAATAACATAAATACATATTTACAATAACGGCCGTGTGAAATCCTCAAGCCCCGGAACGATGAGGGGCGAGCCGAGACGGGATTTTCGTCTAGTCCGGGGGGACGGTCCGGGCGATCGTCGGGGTCGGGGGAGTCGGCTGGCCGGGCTGGGTTCTCACGAGTGACCGGGTTCCGGGGAGTCCGGGCGGCCGGACTCGGCCATGTGGCCGGCGTGACTTGGGGGTTGACGGGGAGAGGGCAGGGGGGCCGAAAGTCGCTCCCGCCCGGATTCTTGCGACCCCCGGATCGAGAGCCCCCGTCCCTGGGGGGGCGCGTTCCTCACCCGGCGAGGTCGGCGAGCGTCATGCCGTTGGCCGTCAGGTTGGCGAACATCTTGGCGACCAGCTCCGCATCGAACGCGGGCATCTCGAACGTCGAGTTCGCTTCGGTCCCCGGCTTAGGTTCAGGGCGGTGGACCTCGAGGCCGACGTTCTCCGCGGCGGCGAACGCCGCGCCCGTCAGATCGTCTATCGGCCCCGGTTCGACCGGCTTGCGGACGGCCTTGTGGCCGCTCGCGACCCTGGTCCAGGACCGCTGCATGTCGGCCCGGTCGATCCGGTCGGCGAGCGACTTGGCCAGCGCCATTTGGGGGTTGTCCTCGCCGGCCATCGCCGCCAGGCCGTCCTCGGAAAACTCGCCTTCCAGGGCCTGGGCGGCCGCCATCTTGCGGCTCATCAACCGCATGGCGCGGTGCTGCATGGTGTCCTTGTAGTAGAGGTAGTAGACCCGGCAGTCGCGGGGCCGGCCGATCCGCCAGGCGCGGCGGGCGGCCTGTCGCATCGTGAACAGGTTGTAACCGGTCTCGTAGAAGACGAGGGTCGCGTAGTTGTGCCCGCCCGGGGCCTTGCTGAACAAATCGAGCCCGGTGCTCACGAGCTGGGGGTGGGAGATCATCACGTCGAACGCGCGGCCGTGCCGGGCGATCCAGTCCTCGCGTTCCTTGGGGTCGATGTCGCCGGAGCGGAGGATGCCGACGCTCAACCCTTCGGCTTCGAGGAGCGCCTGGAGCCGGGGCTGGACGTTGCGCTTGCCGGTCATCTGGACATAGACCCAGGTCTGAATCCCTTCGGCCTTTTGCCGTTTGCAGACGGCGATCAGCGTCCGCTCCTTGGGGTAGACGACCCCGGCGTCGAGCGAGCCGGTCGTCACGAACGGGCCGCCGACGTACTCGAAGAGGTCGGGCGGCTCCGACGCCAATTCTTGCAGGGTGATGAACATCGACGAGCCGATCATGTGGCGGCAGACGAGGGTCGGCATCACGCCGGGCCGTACCGCCTTCCGCTCGGGGTCGGGGACCTGCTCCAGGGAGCGGCCCCGGCAGGTCTGTAGCGTGTCCGAGAGCGGCTTCGCGCCCAGGGGCACGCCCTTCTTGTCGCGGGCCACGGTCCCGCACTTCGGGCAGTAGTGGACGCGGGCCGTGACGCGGGCCATGACCGGCTCGCCCGCCGCGTCGAGGACCGGCCGGTCGTCTTGGTCGAGCCTGGGGACACGGTCGACGACCACCGACTTGCCGGACGCCGAGGTCTTGTGGGTCACGCCGTCAAACCCCCGCCTGGGGTCGGAGATCCCCAGCCATTCGGGGTACCACTTGGCCTGGTTGCGGCCCGGGACGTAGAACTCCGGACCCGAAGGCTTGGCCCAACGGCGGCCGTTCTTGCGGTCGAGGAGTGTGACGACGTCGGTCCAGGCGTCGAAGCGGCGGGCGGCCGCGCCGGGAATCGTCTCCTCGATCTCTCGGGTCCACTTGGTGATCAGGTGATCGGGGCAGAGCACGACGCAACGGAACTTGCCGCCCGATCCCCCTTGATTGCGGGACCGCTGGGCGTGTTTGAAGACGCTGCCCATGCCGATGAGCGTCTTGCCGGTCCCCATCTCGCCGACGATGAAGCCGTTGCTCACCCGGTCCATCATCCGGATCGCGGCGGCGATCATGTGCTTCTGGGGTTCGAAGGGCGTGCGGAGCATGTCGTCGAAGTCGGGGAGCGGGTCGCGGCCGGGGACGTGGAGCGGGCTCAGCTCGGTGATCGCCTTGCGGCCCAGGGTTTTGCCGAAGAAACGCAGGTACTCGTCCATCGAGCCGATCTCTCGGAGCGGCTTGACCTCCTCTCCGAGGGTGGGGGCGGGGGCGGCGTCGACGCCGAAGTCGATGGGCGTACCGTCCTCGACCGCCGCTCCGACGGAATCGGTGTGGATCGTTTCAAAGCGCTCGTCATCGTGTCGGATCATTGTTGTTTCCTGATTCGTGAGGACGATCGGCCGGGAACGATCCCGGCCGAGTCGTGGTGCGAGGAAGAGAAAAGTAGTGAGGTCAGGCGACGGCGGGGTGGGGGATCAGAATTCTGCGTTCGTGAAGCCCCCGGCTGACGATCGCGTCGAGGGTCTTGCTCGTGGCGGTGAGGAGGCCGCAGAGACAATTGAAGACGTGAGCCTCTTCGAGGTGCTCGTCCGCCCTGAGCCGTTCCTCGATGTAGGGCACCCACCCTTTGAGGATCGGGGTCGTGAACCGCGTGCCGTTCAGTTCTTGCCAGAGTGACTCGGAGGTGACGACTTTCATGAACCCCGGCATCCGGGTGATGAACATCGCGTGGGCCAGGCCGAAACCGAGCTTGTAGGTCTGGCACCGGTAACCGTCGGGGGTCGGGTAGAGTCGTCCCGGCTGTCGGGCCTGCCGGGGCTCGTCGCCCGGCCTCCGGAGCTTGACGCCTCCCGCCTGGATCGTGACCTTCGCCCCGCCTGCGAGGATGGCCCGGATCTGCTTGACCCGCTGCGTCTCGGCGACCAAGGAGACCAGGAGCAGCTCACCCCTGGCCCCGACGGCAATCTTGTCGAAGGGCGTCGGCGGGACGGCGATGTCCTTGCCGACGATCTCGATGTCGCCGAATGCCTTCTCGTCATCCTGCTCGTTCATCGTCGCCTCGCTGTTCAAGGAGTTGAAGGTTCAGTTCCGCGTCACAGGCCCGGCGGACTCGGTTGGCGTCCCAGAGAAATCCGTCACGCGTTTTGAGCTTGAGGGTGTAGGTAAAGTGGTCCGCGATTTCTTTCCAGGACAACGGTGCTTTCTGGGTCCGCCATTGGAGAATGGACTTCATCACGGACCGCTCGTCGTCGTCGGGGACGGCGACTTTGGCGGGCTTTCCGTCGACCCACCGCTTCTCCCAACGCTTGCCGTAGCCGGGGAACCGGGTGTGGGCGACCCGGTCGTGCTTCCGCTTGGCGAGGCCGTCCCTGGTCCGCTCGCTGATGAACGCCCGTTCGAGTTCGGCGAACGCCGCCAGGATGTGGGTCAGGAACCGGCCCATCGGCGACGACAGGTCGATCGCCCCTCCGAGCATGTTCACGACGTGCAGCTTCACGCCCATGGCCTCGAATTTCTCGAGCGTCACGACGCAGTCCGCGAGCCTGCGGAACGCCCGGTCGAGCTTCGTGATGTGGACTGCTCCTTGTTGTGGTACTCGACCTTGTGCGAGGAGCCCCTGACCACATGGTCGCCGTGCGGCCCGGCAACGATGCCGTCGAGCATTCCTGACGCGAGGATGAGTCCCAGATGTCCCTTGTCGAGCGGCAGCGGCGGGGCCCTGGAGCGGCGGCACCGCGACCTCGCGGAGGAGTCGGTTGAGGGGGCTGGATGCGACGGCCGCGACCAATTCGTCCTCGGTGAACGCCGTTTTCTTGAACGTGTTGGGCTTGCCGCTACGGGGGACCTCCCAGGTCCGCACGACGGGTTCAAGCTCGGGACTGGGCTCGCCCTCACGCCAGGAGACCGGCCGGCACGCACCGAGTGCCGGGAGCCGGTCCATGCCGCCGTGGGCGACGAAACCTCCCCGGGTGAGGCCCATCCGGTGGAGACACCCGTGCTTATAGAGGGCGTCCAGGGGGATCGTCTCGCGGCGTTTCCGGCCGATGACCACGACCTCGTTGTAAGGCCGGTGTCCGTCGGGGAACTTGTAGACGCAGACCTCGTCGAAGTGGGCGTCGAAGAACCCGCAAAGCTCCCTGTTGCCGGAGAGGGCGCTGAGCGGGCAGACGAGCACGAGGATTCCCTTGGGGACGAGCAGCCGGGCAGCACGCTCGGCGAAGGCTTGCTCCTCCCGCTTGCCGCCGCCAAGCTCGTCGTCGAAGGGCGGGTTGACGTAGGCGAGGCCGAAGCTTTGGCCCGTGATCTGGACTCCCGGGAAGCTCGCCGGTCCGAGGACGTGACCTCCCGTGAGCGTGAGCTTGGCCCGTTCGGCTCTCCACGCGTCCAGTTCGACGGCGTAGGCGTTTTGGGGTCCGATGCCCAAGGTTTCGACGATCTGGGCGAGGGCCGAGCCTTCGCCGCAACAGGGGTCGATGACGTGGGGCGATTCGAGCGGCTTCTCCGGGTCGGGCGGTCGGACGCGCAGGTGCTTGACCAACGCGTCGATCACTTGCGGTGCGGCCGGGTA
>JAYUFP010000436.1:0-5563 GCA_043738665.1 Isosphaeraceae bacterium | reverse complement strand
TTTCACACGTTCGGAAAACGACCGCTTATCGTCCTTCGCCACTCGCGACGGCCCCACTCCATTCAAGGTCATCGGGAGAGAGGGGCAGCGAAAGCGCGGCCTTGTAGTCGATCGAGCGGTTGTAGCGGGCTCGGTCGTAAACCGAGGCGAAGATCGGCCCGAGCTCGATGAGAATGTCCGGGTCCGGGGCGAGCAAAGGGACGGGGATCGTCGGCAAAGGGCGACGGATCGACCAGGCGAAGACCTCGCAATCAGGCCGGCGTTCGGCCCTGGCGACAAAGGCGTAATAGTCGCCACGCGGGAGGCGCCGACTCATCGGCAGCCGCCGGCCTTCAATAAGGAGATCGAGTTCAACAAGATGCACCTCCTGACGAATGAAGGCGTTCCGTTTCGCCAAGTAGTCTAATCGCCCATCCCCTGTCTTATTGCTCGGCGAAAGGACTTCGAGGACCGTGACCAAACGCCGCTCAGGTAAGTGCAAGATCTCGATGAAGGCTTCGCGAGTTTCTTCAAGGTAATTCAACGGGATGACTTCAGGTTCCAGAGTGAGCGTGCCACCCGAAGCAATTCTCGACGACTGTCCTTCGCCGTGCCTGAGGACTGAGACATCGGGCAGGAATTGACGGGCGCCTTGCACGGGGATCTCGACTAGCCGCATCCGTTCGTCGATCAGTGCGATGTACGATTCGGGCAGACGATCGGAAATCGCGTCACAAAGCCCACCCGTGAGACGATGGTGAAAATCCTGCCAAAGCCCTTGGCTCTCGATAAACGGGTCAAATCCAGGGAATGGACTCGCCACATGACCTCCCTACCTTCAAAGGAAAATCAGGCCCAAAGAACCCGCTACCACCATGATAACAGAAGGGAATCGTAAAAAGTCGAAGAAGAGTCATTGACTCAGCGACGGAGAGCCTTTAGAGTTTTACTTTCCGCATGACGTGAGATCTCAATATTCGGGTCTGCACGAGGTTGGCGGGGAACCTGGAAGGACGAACGCGTGGCGGGTAGCAGCAACGAACGAATTCGGATCCGGATGGAAGCGTACGACCACACCATCCTCGATCAGTCGGCGAAGGACATCGTCGACACCGCCAAGCGGACTGAAGCCAAAGTACACGGGCCAATCCCTCTGCCGACGCGGATCGAACGATACACCGTGCTGCGAAGCCCGCACATCGACAAAAAGTCGCGGGAGCAGTTCGAGATCAGAACCCACAAGCGACTGATCGACATCATTGAGCCCACGAACAAAACCATCGACGCTCTAAACAAGTTGAGCTTGCCCGCGGGCGTCGACATCAAGATCAAGGCCGGTCCCTCCGGGAGTTGACGGCCGAGAGCGACTTCCTCCCGTCTCGGATGGGTGGAGTCGAAAACCCGCAAAGGGTCGAACACGTTCATTCCGGGACGCAGCGGTCCTCGAATGAACTTCATCGGAACGGGTCTGATTCCGGCCGATGAGACGGAAGTAAAACGATAGTGTCTGGACAACGATGCGGGGCGGTGACGGCCCGAGGTCTCCTTTCGACGTGATTCGAAGGGTTAAAGCCCGGTGACCTGCCGCCCGGAAGACGGGGCGATGAACCACCCCGATCGACACGGCTGAGGCCGCGTCGGTTCGGTTCCTCTCGCCCCACTCCGAGGCCGAGCCGCAAGGCGACGCCCGGTGGGTCCGGCACCGACGTGCCGGATCGGCGACACGGATCGCGGTGAAGTCGGTTCGACCCGACGCGCCGAGTGAGTGTCGCGGGGATCCGAACAAGGTGAGTGAAGCGGAGAGTCGTAATGCAAGTCGGATTGCTCGGCCGAAAAGTCGGCATGACCCAGATCTACCTGGAAGACGGCACGGCGATCCCCGTGACGGTTCTCGAGTGCGGTCCCTGCACCGTCCTCCAGGTCCGCACCGAGGCGCGGGACGGCTACCACGCGCTCCAACTTGGATTCGCCGACAAGAAACGAAAGTCGGCGACCCAGGCGGAACGCGGCCACGCCAAGAAGGTGGAAGCCGAGCCGAAACGGTTCGTCCGCGAGATCCGTCAGGAAAAAGCGGTCGAAGTCGCCGAAGGGGCGACGCTCACCGTCGAGCTTTTCAACGAAATCAAGCGCGTTGACGTGATCGGAACGAGCAAGGGTCGCGGATTCACCGGCGTCATGAAGCGGCACGGCTTCAAAGGGTTGCGGGCCACTCACGGTGTGAAGCGAATGCACCGTCACCCCGGTTCGTCCGGCCCCAGCGCCGACCCGGCGCACACCCGCAAGGGGATCAAGAAGCCCGGACAGCACGGGAACTCCCGGATCACCGTTCGCAACCTCAAGGTCGTCCGCGTCGACCCCACGAACAATATTCTCCTGATCAGGGGGGCGGTCCCCGGGCCCAACGGCGGCTACATCACGGTCCGGCAGACGAACAAGGTTTGATTTGGGAGCCGATCGACCCATGCTCAGCATTCCGGTATTCAACGCCGCCGGCCAAAGAGTCGGCGAAGAATCGATCGACCCCGCCGACTTCGGCACCGCGGTCAACAAGCAACTCTTGCATGACGTGGTGTTGATGCACCTCGCCGCCAGGCGCGTGGGCACCGTCAACACCCGCGGCCGGGCCGACGTCGCGGGCTCCGGCAAGAAACTGTTCCGCCAGAAGGGGACCGGTAACGCCCGTGTCGGCTCGAAGCGGACCAATAAGCGTAAAGGCGGCGGCGTCGCCTTCGCCCGCAGGAACCGTGACTACCGCTACGCGATGCCCAAGAAGGCAGTCCGCACGGCGGTTCGGATGGCCCTGCTCTCGAAATTCCAGGACGGACAGGCCCTGGTGATCGACGGCCTCGCGATCGGCGAGAAGCCGAGCACCAAGGTCGTCGTCAACGCCCTCAAGGCGATCCGACGTCCCGACCTGACGGAAGCCGAAGCGACCGAGTCGGTCGGTGAGTCGAAAGCCAAGACGCTCTCGCGGACGCTCGATCACCGGACGATACTGATCGGCCTCCCTGACCACAACCCGCTGATCTATCGAAGCGCCCGCAACATTGAAGGTGTTCAGGTCGCTCCCGTGGCCGACTTCAACACTTACGACGTCCTGAAGCAACGGTATCTGATCTTGACCCGCGAGGCGCTTGCCGCGCTCAAGGAACGCGTCAAGGACAAGCCCGTCCGCCGGACCGTCAAGACCACCGGCGAGGAGAGCTGATCCATGGTGACCCTCCGTCACGCACCGAACTACACCCGAAGCGGGCCGATCCTGGAGCCCTACCAGGTCATCCTCCGCCCCTTGATCACGGAAAAGGCGACCCACCTCTCGGAACGGCACAACGCCTACACGTTCGAGGTGAACCCGCTCGCCACCAAGACCGAGATCAAGAACGCCGTCGAGATTCTCTTCACCGTGAAAGTCGCCGACGTCCGGACCCAGAACCGCCGCGGCAAGCTCCGCCGCTACCGGCTGAAGCTGGGACGGATGCGGAACTGGAAGAAGGCGATCGTCGCGCTCCAGGACGACTACCGCATCGATTTCTATTGAGCATCGCCAAGTTGACCGTCGGGTGATTGGACTTACCAACGGCTCGTGAGACGAGCGAGGCGGGCGGCCGGGTCCTTCAGAAGACACCGAACCCGCCCTCGAAGGGACCAACGATGGGTATCCGAACCTACAAACCGACCAGCCCCGGGCGGCGAAACGCGTCGGTCAGCGACTTTTCCGAGCTGACCGACAAAAACAAGAAGCCCGAGAAGAGCCTGAC
Organism: Isosphaeraceae bacterium; assembly: GCA_043738665.1. GTDB lineage: Bacteria > Planctomycetota > Planctomycetia > Isosphaerales > Isosphaeraceae > JAYUFP01. The sequence goes on along the minus strand of JAYUFP010000436.1, from coordinate 1,826 downwards.
CGAGCCCCTCCAGAAGAAGGGGGGCCGGAACAATCAAGGGTTCATCACCGTCCGTCACCGCGGTGGCGGTCACAAACGGATGTACCGGATCATCGACTTCAAGCGCAACGAGCGCGACGGCCAGCCCGCGGCCGTCACGCACATCGAGTACGACCCGAACCGGTCGGCCCGGATCGCCTTGATCGTCTACCCCGACGGTGCGAAGCGATACATTCTCGCCCCCGAAGGCTTGGCCGCGGGAATGACCGTGACCAGCGGCCCGACCGCCGATCCCAAGGTCGGCAACTGCCTGCCGCTGGCGAAGATCCCGACCGGCCTCTCGATCCACAACATCGAGATGCAGCCCGGCGGGGGCGGCAAGCTCTGTCGCTCGGCGGGCGTTGCCGCAACGCTGACCGCTCGCGAAGGGAGCTGGGCTCAGATCACCTTGCCTTCCGGCGAAGTTCGCCGAATGCCCGCCGCCTGCCGGGCCACGATCGGCATGGTCGGGAACCCCGACCATATCAAGGTTCGGCTGGGCAAGGCCGGTCGGTCGCGCTGGTTGGGACGTCGGCCTCACGTCCGCGGAGTGGCCATGAACCCGGTCGACCATCCGATGGGTGGTGGTGAAGGACGGACCTCGGGCGGTCGTCACCCGTGCTCGCCGACCGGCAAGCTCGCCAAGGGCGGCAAGACCCGTCGTCGTCGCAAGCCGTCGAACTCCGCGATCATCCGTCGCCGCAAGAGCGTGCGTTACGGTCAGCTCAAGGTCTGACCTCGGTACTGTCAACCGGGCGACGCGCGGACGGTGCGTCGCCATGCAATCATTCTGACACGGCACAAGTGAGGATTAGGCTCCGCGACGCGGGGCGGTTTCCGGAACGAGAGACTCATGGGACGTTCGCTGAAAAAAGGCCCGTACGTCGTCGAGCGATTGCTCGAAAAGGTGTACAAGGCCGAAAATACCGGCAACCGCGAGCCGATCAAGACCTGGGCGCGGGCCTGCACGATCGTGCCCGAGTTCATCGGCAAGAACTTCTCGATCCACAACGGCAAGAACTTCATCAAGCTGTTCGTGACTGAAGACATGGTCGGACACAAGCTTGGTGAATTCGCCCCGACCCGGACTTTCCGCGGTCACGGCGGTAAGGCCGGCAAGGGTGCGAAGCGCTAGGACTAACCAAGCCGCCATTGACCCGTCGGGCGTTTCGCCCGGCACCGCCCGGTTTTCCCCACGTCGTGAAGCGGGGATGCGGGCCGGTCACGCGGGAACGAGACGACGGGTGTGGACATCGCACCCCTTTGTGGACCTCGCTCGGGATTACCAACGGCCATGAACCCCGTATCCGACTACAAGGCCCAGCATCGGTTCGCACGCTCCTCGGTGCGGAAACTGCTGCCGCTGCTCGACCTGATTCGCAACAAATACGCCGACGACGCGGTGGACATCCTCAAGTACATGCCGAACCGCGGGGCGCGGATGATCGAGCAGGTTCTTAAGAGCGCGATGGCCAACGCCGAAGACCGCGGCATGCGGAACGTCGGCGACCTCGTGATCGTGGACGCCCGGGGCGACGGCGGTCCGATGTTCAAGCGTCTGATGCCCCGCGCACGCGGCATGGCCTACATGGTCCGCCGACGCTCGGCGCACATCACCATCGGCCTCGCGGACCTCTCCGCGGTGCCCGCCGCCGCCAAGTGATCGAGACAAGGTCGATGGAGACAACTTATGAATCCGACCCGAGACATTCCGAACCGAGCCGAGGAACCCTGAACCATGGGCCAAAAAATCCGACCGACCGGGTTCCGCGTCGGTATCATGGAGGACTGGCGGAGCCGCTGGTACG
>JAYUFP010000435.1:0-16103 GCA_043738665.1 Isosphaeraceae bacterium | reverse complement strand
GGCAGCCCAGACCGCTGAGCGCCAACATCATCACGATCGTGCCTTGCATGTGCGTAAATCTCCGGGTGCGACTGAAGTGCTCTTGGAGTCACGAAGGGGCTTTCTCAACCGATGCAATCACCCTCATCAACCAGGGCTGACGGCAGGCCTCATCCTTGTTTCTCAACGGCCCGACAGTCGGCGGGTCTCTTTTGCGCTCCGAGGGCGGACCAAATCTCGTAGGACCAAACCCCTCAATCCGCAAAAATCGCCAGAGGTCGCGACATTGTTCCTTCTTATGCGCGATAAATGCCCGACCCCCGGGCAATCGCGCTAACCCGCTCAGCCGCCGAAACGTCCTGAATCGGTAATCTCTGCTCAGATACCGCAAACTTTAGACGCTGACTCGGGGAAACGCAACCGAGTTTTGTCAAAATGGCGGAAACAGGTGTTCTTGGGTAAATTACAGCGGTCGTTGGATCGCGAAATCCGGATCGAGAATTCCGGCCGTTCTGGCCGGTTTCCGCGACGACCGATACGATGAGGGGGTCTTTCGCACGGTTGTCGCTCTTGCTGAGCAGGATTGTCGCTCATGTCGGATTTAAAGGTCCGCAAAGTTGATGCCGTTTCTCTAGATACCCCAGGTGCCAGCTGGCCGGCCTGGGCGCGCCAGCTCGTTTCGGGGGTTCTTCTGATCCACCTCACGGCGATCCTGGCGGGGGCACTCGCCGCCCCTCCCGCGTCGGCGTTGGAACGCGAAGTCGCCGAGGCGTTCGCACGCTACCATCAGCTGATTGATCAGGGGTATGGTTATCGCTACTACGCTCCCGAACCGGGACCGACTCCGGTGGTTACCGCCACGGTTCGCTACCAGGACGGCCGGCCCGAGGAGACGGTGCGAATCCCCGAGCGAGGAACCTTACCGAGACTCCGCTATCAGCGCCAGCTCGCGCTCGCGAATCACCTGGCCACGGATTTCTCGAGCGCGAAGAAATTCACCGGCGACGGGATGAGGAGCCATTATGCGCGGTCGTACGCGCAACATCTTGCTCGGTCACGACCCGGTTGCTCGACGGTGACACTCTTCGTGCAGGTCCACTTCTTTCCCGGCCCTGAAGAAGTTGCCGAGAGGCTCTCGAACCGTCGCGGTCCACCGATCGATCTCGACTCCGACGAGTATTTCACGGCCCCGGAACGGATTGGAGAATTCCCTTGCGCCGGATTGTGACGGGAATTGGGCGTTACCTGGCGGAGCTCGGCCGCGCGGCGGTTCGGGGCTGGTCGCGGTTCTTCTTCACCGCGTCCGACCCGACCGCGTTGGGCGTGATTCGTCTTATCGTGGGATCTCTCGCGGTCTGGAACCTGTTTGTCTACGGGCTCGACCTCCAGGCGTTCCTGGGCTCGCACTCCTGGGCCGACCCCGCCGCCGTTCGCGAGGTCCAGGGGTTCGATAAACCCCTGGCGTGGTCGTTCTGGTTCCTCGTTCCCGATTCGCTCTTGCGCCCGGTCTGGGTGGGATGTTTGCTGACGCTGATTCTCTTCGCGGCAGGTGTGTTCAGCAGGCTGACGGCGGTTCTTTCCTGGGTGATCTACGTCTCGACCGTGCATCGAGCCCCGGTTTCTCTTTTCGGGTTCGACCAGGTCATGTCGACCTGGCTGCTTTACCTCGCGGCCACAGGCGCATCCGGCCAGGCGGTCTCGCTTGACCGGTTTGACTCGCGGTGGCGACAGGGGCGAATCATCGCCGGCCGTCGTCGGGGTTCCGAAGGGGTCCGCTGGGACATGCCTTCGGGGGCGCCTTCGCCGACGATCTCCGCGAATCTTGCCCTGCGTCTGATCCAACTTCACATCTGCCTGATTTACGGCATGGCGGGTCTCGCGAAGCTCCAGGGGTCAAGCTGGTGGAACGGGATGGCCATCTGGGGGACGCTCGCCTCTGGAGAATTCCGGCTACTCGACTTCACCTGGCTCGCCGCATTCCCCCTCGTTTTGAATTTCCTGACGCACGCGAGCCTCGCCATTGAGATCGGTTACCCGGTGTTGATCTGGGTCAAACCGCTCAGGCCGTTGATCCTTTTCGGCGTCTTCGCGTTGCACTTCGGGATCGGCCTGACGGCCCCGGGTCTCGCGGAGTTCGGATTGGCGATGATGGTGGGGAATCTCGCGTTCGTTTCAGGCCCTTGGCTCCGCGGCTTGGTGACGGGGAAGGACCACAAAGGCCCCGCCGGCCGGCTGCTGTTCGACGGCGCCTGCCCGCGATGCCGCGCCTCATTGGCGGTGATCTCCGCCGCCGACCCTGAACGTCTGGTCGAGCCGCTTGACCTGACCGCCGCGGATCTCGGGAAAATTCACCCCTCACTGACGCACGAGGCCTGCATGCGGGCGATGCACCTTGTGCGAGACGACGGCCGAGTCTTCGTGGGGTATGACGCTTTGGTCATCCTGGGGCGTTGGCTCCCGCTCTTCTGGCCTGCGGGGCTGGTCGGTGGGCTACCTGGAATTCGGTCTTTGGGGCGTCGCGTCTATCAAATCATCGCCGACAGCCGCCCTCGGGACGCCGTTTGCAACGATGACGTCTGCGCGATCCCCGGGCCTGGCCGCGCCGAGAAGTCGAAAGCCTCGGCAACGCGGGACCCGCGCTGATATCCTCGAAAGAATTCACTTTCGGGAACAGACCCGCAACGCAACGAGGTGGCGTCATGAGTCTTGAACCGCGTGACCGCTCGATCACAAACCGCCCGGATGAGTCGCCGGGCGATCCCGGAATCCCTCGGCGGTTGTTCTTGCATGAGCCCGGATGGCGCGTCGTGTTGAAAGTCGGCAGCGTTCGAGAGTTTTGCTACCAGATGGCCCCCGGCGAAGACCATTACCACCGCCTGCTCGACGGCGAGATCTACGTCTACCACGGCGATGAGAAGATTTGTCTGGCGTGCGCGGAACGCCGAGGGTTGTTGTCATACGAGCCAAAATCGCTTCGAGAGGGACTGATCCCGCTCGACATGCACGTCAACCCGGCGAAAATCATCGACCCCATCGCGCTCGTCGGGGACGATGATTTCGAGGTTGATTAAACAGTGCGAGACCCCACAAGACGACAGCGGCACGCCTCTTGCTTGTGATCATCCCGAAACAGTTCCCGAATTTCTGACGGTTGAACTCGGATTGACTCACAAGGAGATTCTTGATGGCCGCCATCGCCGTGAGACTGGCCGGATACGCGTTTCTTCTCGTCGGTGCGCTCGTGGTGGGCACCGGTTGCGAGACGAAAGGCCCCGCCGAAAAGGCCGGGGATAACATCGACAAGGGGATTCAGAACGCCAAAGACGCCGTCAACCCGCCGGGTGTGGGTGAGAAGGCGGGTCGAGCCGTCGATAAGGTGACTAAACCGAACTGAGTCTTTGCAACCCGCGACAACGCAGAAAGGGACGTCCTTGTGGACGTCCCTTTTTCGTTGAGAAAGGCATTGGACGCAGTTTTCAGCGTCGGTCCGCGAACTGTCGCAAGACCTTGAGGATTTCAAGGTAAAGCCATACCAGGGTCAGAATCAGGCCGAACGCCGTGTACCACTCCATGTACTTGGGGGCGGAAACCCGCGCGCCCTTTTCGATCATGTCAAAATCGAGCAGGAGGTTGAACGCGGCGATCCCGACGATCACCAGGCCGATGCCGATTCCGATCGGGGTCGGCTGTCCGAGGCCGGGGATCGAGACGCCGAAAAGGCTCAGCAGCATGGATCCAATGTAGACCAGGCACACCGCGCCCGTGGCCGAAACAATTCCGGCCCTCAGCTTATCGGTCACCTTGATTAGGCCCGTGCCGTAGACGAAGAGCATGATGAACAGGGTCGCACACGTGAGCGACACGGCCTGCATGACGATTCCGGGGTAGGCGATCCCCGCGCCTCGGCGTCCGATGCCTGACTCGATCAAGAACGAGACGGCTCCCAGAAACACGCCTTCCATCGCGGCGTACACCGGCGCGGTCCAGGGCGACCATGTCGGCTTGAAGATCGTGACCATCGCCAGGATGAACCCGCCGATCCCCGCGACCGGAAGCACCGCGGGCTGGAGCTCGTGGTTCAATGCGGCGTTCCAGGACCAGATCGCCGTCGCCGACAGAACCGCAAGCAGAACCGCCGTCTTACCGATCGCGCCCTGCACGGTCATGACCGTGCTCCGGCTCATGCCGTAGGCTTGATCGTGGACGGCGAACATGTCATTCGAGAATGCCGGATTACCCGTGGCCAAAGCCGTTCCTCCCAAAAGCGGACTGGACGGTTTCCTGCACGAGGAACCGTCTAGAGGATCATACGATCATTCTGGGTTGCAAGTTCGGATTTGACAAGGCATGTACCGGGCTGTTTCGTTTTCAATGGATCGAGATGCCCGATGATCGATGCCCGATGATCGATGCCCGATGCCCGATGCCCGATGCCCGATGCCCGACGCCCGATGATCGATGCCCGATGCCCGATGCCCGATGATCGATGATCGAAGGAAGAATAAGGGATCTGGGGAAGATCGCGGTCTCTTTTCTTGTACATTGATCATCGGGAATCGGGCATCCCAATACCCGATGATCGATGATCGAAGGAAGAATAAGGGAGCTGGAGAAGATCGGGGTCTCTTTTCTTGTACATTGATCATCGGGAATCGGGTATCCCGATAACTCCTCGACGAAAATGAAACCTCGCTGAAGGCATGTGCCACCGGCGTAGATGCCTTGGAGACTCGGCGGACGCTTGCGGGACTCTTGCCGAAAACCCTTCACCGTGCTCAAATCCGTGGGCCGGGCTTGTGGCCCGTTACGGGAATTCTCCATTCGCACAACAGGAAACAGCTTGATGAAGAACGCATTCCGCTGGTCTGCGATGGTTCTGGCGGTGATTACCGTCGTCTCAACGTTCACGACCCTCGCCGTCCGGGCCGAGGACGAAAAACTTACCGGCGACCTCAAGAAGATGCAGGGAACCTGGGTCCGCGCCGGTGACGACGGCCCTGACCTCAAGTGGACCTTCAAGGACGACGTGCTCGAAGCGGACGTCGATGGCATGGTCTACAAGAGCAAGATCAAGCTCGACTCAAACGCCAAACCGAACCCGACCGCCGACCTGGCCATCACCGAAGGCCCGGGCAATGCCGCGGGAGTTACCGCCAAGGGTATCTACAAGTTCGACGGCGAGAAGCTGATCTTCTGCGTGTCCAAGCCCGGCGGCGACAAGCGCCCCGCCGAGTATAACGCGGTCGAGGACGAGTCTTATTTGTTCACGTTGAAGAAGGATAAATGAGTCGCGTGTGACCGCCGTTACCTCCGGCGATAAACGCGCGCGGGACCGTCTTCATGGACGACCCGATACCATCGCTCGGTCACCTCGTCCATCCGGGGATCGTGTCCCCAGGAGACCACGAAATCGGTGACCGAGTGGAAGCGTTCAAGGAGCCCGGCCCAGCGTTCGACGCGGTCGGGCGCTTCGCTTAACGCGATCCGTTCGAGCTCGACCGTGTCCGGATGATCGAGACCCTCACGGAAATGGACAGGGAAGTAGTAGTAGCGGGTTTCGTAATCATTCCAGAGGATCAGTTCCGACCCGACCCCGAGTAACCCGTCGGCATGAAGGAGCGGGTTGGCTTCGAACGGCGTACGTGCCCCCGAAAGCATCAAGATCATGCGCCCCGGCTTGCTCCCGACGAACTTTGCGACGCGGGCGATCGAGCCGGCGGTTCGCTCCGAGATCCGCGAATAATTGCACACCCAGGCCGATTGAAACATCACGGCCCCGCAAAGCAGAAACGTGGCCGGATGCGACCGCCTGTCCCCGAGCGGCAAGACCGGAACGAGCGCCACGAGACCCAGCAGCACGATCCGCTGCTGAAGATACTCACCATGGGTCGGACCGAACGTGTCGGGGCTCGCCGCTCCTCCCAAGAGCAAGAGCGCCGAAAGAACCCACCAGCCTCGACGTTCCAACTCGTCACGGCGGAACGCGGCGATGACGATCAGAATCAGCAAGGCTGCCCCGAGCCAAACCACTGGAGTCGCCAGCGCGAACCATCGAGACGCTTGGCCTTCGAGGAACGGCAAGACGTCGCGTCTGGCGAGCGAGATCGGGTCGACCCAACTTAGCTGTTTCCCCCAGGCTCGCGGTGAGACGACACGATCGAGGTGCTTCCATTCGGGGCTGAGCTCTCCTCCGCCTCGACGCATCAAGCCCAGGTAGAGAAGTCCCAGCGGGCCGAGTGGCGACAGCCCCGCGAGCGTGCTGAAGGCGCGACGGATTCGGCGAGGCCCGGGAGTGAACGCCTCAAGGACGAGCAATCCCAGGGTGGTCAGTCCCAGGCTCACGAGGTGGCAGAAGTAGCCAAGCGTCAACAGCCCCGCGAGCACTCCCGCGCGCCTCCAGGGGTGCTCGGTGTTGCGACTCGACCACCCGATCCCAAGCGTGACGGGAAAAAGTGCCGCACCCATCAGGAAGCTCGTGAATCCGAACAGCCACGCCTCGTTCATGGCGAGCAAGGCGGCAAGGAGCGCCGCGGTCGCCATCCCATTTCCTCCCGCGACGCGTCCGCGGAGCCAGAAAACACCGACCGCCGGCGACAGCAGGGTCAACGTGGTCATGACCCGGTCCGCGTCTCGTGGCGGCAGGACCGTCATCAATCCCATGAGCGAAAGGTGCCCCGCCCAGTTGGGGAGCGGTTCCCAGCGGACGTCGAAGAAATTGCGGACCGGTGACGACGGGTCGAGCGACCGCAACAGGATGTGCGTATTATAAAGGTGCGAGGGGCCGTCCTGTGTGACAAAGGTGGGGACACTCCAGATCGCGGCGACCGCCGGGGCGAGCGCGGCGACCAGGGCGACGATTGCCGGGAGTTTCCTCCAGGTTCGACGTGAAGACGGCGGGGTCGGGAGCCCCTCGCCCAGCGGTCCCTGTCGGCATCCCACTTCGCGTCCCTCGGTATCCTGTGCCGTCAAATGCCAACCGGCTCCCCCGGACCCTTTCGGAACCGAGGGAGCCGGAATCGGTGCGTAACAACGAGACTGACGACCGGAAATCGTCTCCCCATTGCGTCTTCGGGGGAAGCAAGGGGAAGTCGGGGTCGCAGCCGCAGGTGTGCGGCAAGGTCCTAAATCACGCGGCGCTTGCCGACATCGGGAACAGAGCCCGACCTGGCGATAAGGTGACTATAACGTATGAATCCCCTCCGCGCCCAAAAAAAACATCCCGCGAACGGGGGGATGTGAACGCCCCTCCGACTTCCGCGAGTGGCAGTGATTCACCGACATGGGGATGATTCGATCAGGGCATTCGACAGGGACCCGAACCGGCCCTAAGGTTATGCTGAACGGATCGACGGACCGTAAAGGAGCCGGTGATGGTTATGCGACGGCTGATCGCGGTGATGATAACGTTGATCATCCTCGAAACCCTGAAATCGCATTCGAGGGCCTACGGCGTTTCACCGCCTTGCCCGACGGTCTCAATTCCGCGTTGAGCGGAACTCGACGTCGAAAGCGAAATGGCGCGGTCGGCCTGGCGACGGGCGCGGAGGTCGCGGTGAAAGCGAATCTCCTGGCGGTTCGAACCGAGCGCGCGGTGGGCCTCTCGCGTAAGGTTGACACTCCCCGCAAGCAGCAGGCCGACCCCCAGGACCGCGAGACCCGTCGGCAGCGCGACGATGGGTCCCCCGAGCAAAACGTCGGCCCCAAGCGTCAGGCTCGTACCCACGAACGCGCTGAGGGACATGTAAAGAAACGTCAACGCGAAGCGGACCCGGTCGCTCCGCCATTCCAGGTGACGGAGTTCTTCGTTGAAGAACGCGGCCCGTTCGTCGGGGTAGTCGAGGTCGGTGAGTCGGCGGTCGAGTCGGTCGGCCTGCTCGTTCAGTGTGCGAATCCGGTCCACGATCCGCGACATCCGGTTTGACGTCGAGATGATCATCGAGCCGGTCGCCGTCATGAACAACGCAGGGGTGATCATCGTCGAGAGGGCAATGTACGCGGCGCCCGTCGTCGTGAACGGCGTTGGCATCGGGAAGGAATTCCAGTTCGAGGTTGGGACGCGATATGCTCAAATTCATGATCGGAAGAGTCGGGGGCGACGTCAACGCCGCGTTCCGCAGCCGGTTCCGGTTTGGTCGTGAACGAATGACGGAGGACAAATGGCGGATGGCGGACCGTGATCGAAAAGGGTGCGGGGATGACCGGCTCCCGTCCGCCGCGAAAGAGCCGACGAGCCCGGCTTCCTCCGCCTTCCTCCGTCCATTGTCGGGCATCCGTCATCCGCCGGCCTGCATCCGCGAGCACGGGTAAGGGTCGATTTTCGGGTTTCGGGCGCGCGGATCGCGCCGAATCTCGGTTAACCGTGTAAGATCAATTGATCGTTTCTCAGGCACGACGCCTCCGCCTTCCAAGACGGGTCGATCTTCCCTCGATCCCGTTTATCTCGCCGAATTACGACGACACCGCATCTCAACGAGATTGATATGGCCAAGGCGCGCAGGGCCCATTCAAAATTTCGCCTGTTCCGGATCGAATCGCTCGAATCGCGGTCGCTGCTCTCCGGGGGGATTTCGGGAACACTCGCTGGCCCCTGGGTCGTGGGAAGCACCGTCAATTCCGCGACTGCGATCCTGGTGAAGTTCAACACCTCGACCACGGACAATCAGGCTGACGCGGACGTCAGCGCCGTCGGCGGCCGGGTCGTGCCCCGATACCCCTCGGGTCCGACCCTGGTGGCACTGCCGCCCTGGGGAAACCGCGACGCCGCGCTTTCTCAACTGAAATCGTCGAAGGACGTCGCCTACGCCGAGGCCGACGCCGCGCTCCACGCGGCGGGTGCTTTGGTCCCCAACGACCCGCTCTACAGCCAGCAGTGGGGGATGAACTACATCGACGCCCCGTCGGCCTGGGGGGTGACGACCGGAAACTCGTCGATCATCATCGCCGTGCTCGATACGGGGATCGACACGCGTAACGCGGATTTCGCCGGCAGGCTCTGGACCAATCCGAGCCCCGGAACCGGCAGCTACCGCGGCGATGTTCACGGCTGGAACTTCGTCTCCAACAACGCGAACGTCCAGGACAATAACGGCCACGGCTCCCACGTCTCAGGAATCCTCGGCGCGACCGGCAATAACGGCGTCGGCGTGGCGGGCATCAACTGGCAAGCCAGGATCATGCCGTTGAAAGTCCTCGACGGCCAGGGCAACGGGACGACCGACCAAGCCGTCAGCGCCGTCTATTATGCCGTGCAGCACGGAGCGAAGGTGATCAACGCGAGTTGGGGGGGCGACATCTTCTCTCAGTCGATGCTCGACGCCCTCAATTACGCGGACCGCGCGGGGGTCGTGTTCGTCACCGCCGCGGGGAACGACGGTACGAGTAACGACATGTTTACGACCTACCCCGCCAGCTTCCGGACCCCCAACGAGCTGGTCGTCGCCGCGATCGATGCCTCGGGGAATCTCGCGGACTATTCGAACTTCGGGACCGGCAGCGTCGATATCGCCGCGCCCGGCACCAACATCCTCAGCACCGTCCTCAACAATCAGTACCAACAGTACACCGGCACGTCGATGTCCACCCCGTTCGTCAGCGGAACGGCGGCGCTCGTCGCGGGGCAGCACCCGACGTGGACCGCCGAGCAGATCATCGCTCAGATCAAAGCGACCGCCAAGACCGACGCCGCGCTCATCGGCCGCGTGGCGACCGCGGGCGTGGTCGACCCCTATTTCGCGTTGACCAACAACAAAAGCACCGGTGCCCCCTCGACGGTTTCCCTGGTCCCGAACGGCTCGACACTTCCGGACGTCGAGGTCGCGATACTGACACCCGACAGCCTGTACGCGGCGCTCGGCTCGAACACGGCGAATTACGTGTCGTACGTGTTCCCCGCGATCCTCGGCCGGGCGGCCGGTTCCGGCGACATCGCCTACTTCTCGAGCGCCTTTCAGAACGGCCTCACGCGGGTGAACTTCGTCAGGGCTCTCGAAAACGGCGTCGAAGGCTATCGGGCGGTCGTCGGCCGTCTCTTCCAGGACGAATTGGGCTCGAACCGGACCCTCGATGATCTGAAGTCCGACCCCGCGGTGATCTACCTCGCCAACCTTCTCTCCAAAGGCGAGACCAAGGCCGACCTTCTGGCGAGTATCCTTTCATCCGACTCTTACTACCAGAACGTCGGCGCGAACAACACGGCATACGTCTCGACACTTTACCAGACTCTCTTCGCCAGGCCGGCCGACAATTACGGCCTTTCCGTGTTTAGCAACGCCCTCGCCTCGGGTCTTCCCCGAGACATCCTCATTCGTAGTCTGCTCGCAGGCACCGAAGGCAAACAGACCGCGGTCGCCCGTCTTTACCGACAAATGTTCGGCTGGCCCGACAGTGTCGTCACATTGAAAAGCAACTCGGGAGTCGACTACTGGGCGACGTTCCTCGTCAGCGCCTGAGTGTCCAGGAATCGGATCGCGGACGGCGAATTCAGGCATGGCTGACTTCGTTCGCCCTCGGCGGGAACGCCTGCGGCTTAAAGGCAACGCGGGGTTGAATGAGAGGTTCAAAACGGCAGCGCGAGCCCGGTCCGATGAAAAGTCGGGGTTCCCCGGGCTTTGTGTTCGTCCCGAATGGGTGGCGTTTTTTTTCAACGACCCGACACAGAGCTAAAGAGCCCGGCGCGACTCGTTCCAACGGTCTTCCGCGGGAATGCCGTCCCCGACGCTTCGCGTCGTCCGGCCTTTGCGGAATACGGACGCGGAGCGTCCAAGACGTCATTCCCACGGAGGACCGTGGGAACGAGGACGATTTCCAGCCTTCTGTCGGCTCATTGATTTTTTTCGCGTTGCGAGGTAGTGGCATCGCGTGAAGCGAAGTGGAGATCGACTCGGGATGAAGTGAAGCCGTCGCGAAACCGTCAGACGATCGCCCGCTCCCCCTGAGTACCGGGGGGAGGGCGATCGTCTGAGGATTCGTCCGAGTGAGTTCCGCGACCGAAGTCAATCTCCGCATGGCTTGCAAACGCGGGGAAACGGAACCTCCATCCGCCGCTCGATCCGGAAGCAGATCCCAAGATTCATCCCCACGTTCCTCTCGATCCCGTTTTCCGCACGGATTCCGCCCGCCCGCTGGGAATCCAGAGCCTCTGTGCCTTTTCGCACCTGTGATTGACAGCCCAACGCGCCTACCCTACGATCAACCCCGGGTGTACGGTGTCGCGGGATCTTTCCCGAGAGGAATCGCGCGGAACCCGCCGAGGAGGACGGAACGCATGCGCTGGCGAGATGCGGACGACGAGCGCGATGACGTCGACTATCCCGACGCCTGCGGCGACGATGAACACGTCGAGAGCACGACCTTCCCCTGTCCGCATTGCTTCCATACCGTTTACGATGACTCGGAGCAGTGTCCGGGTTGCGGCCAGTATCTCTCGATCGAAGATTCACCGGCGAGAAAGCCGTGGTGGTTGGTCTGCGGCATCCTCGTTTGCCTGATCTTGATTCTCGGGTGGGTCGTCCGTTGACCGGCTCAGCAGACGCGATCAGGGGCCTCGACGCCCCGCCCGAATTCCCCGCCGCGGCTGCCGCCACTCTGAGCGTGGCATTCGTCTATGACATGGACGCGTGCAAAGGTCCGACGGGAGTGACCCGACACGCCGTGGCGCAGCTTGAACGACTCCGGGACCGCGCGGCCATCTCGCTCAAGGTCATCTCGGGTCGCATGATCGAGCCTGACGGTCTCGCCTACTGGGAGAACCTCGGCAACGTCAAGCGTCGCGAGCTTCCGTTGCGAACCCGGAACGCGTTGCGTTGGTGGCGGCTCAGCCCGTTCCCCCCGATCGACTGGTGGACCGGCCCCGTCGACTGGGTGTACAGCCCCGCGGAGTACGCCCTTCCCACGAAGCGGGCCAGGCGAGCGGTCACCAGCCACGACGTCCTGCAAAACATCGAATTCAACGCACCCAACGCCGTTCGGTCACGCGAGTGGCTCGCGAGAACGTTTCAGCAAGCCGACCTGATCCTCTCCGTCTCACGGTTTAACACCGAACGACTGCTGGGCTTCTTCCCGGAATGCCGGGGACGGGTCGAGTACGTGCCCAACGGCGCCGAAGACCTCTTCTACGAAACGCCTACCGAACAAGAGCGGGAGGGAGTGAGGGCCGATTTCGGACTGCCGCCGGGCGTGCCGTATTTGCTTTCGGTGGCGAACTTCCAGCCCCGGAAGAACCTCGCGGCGCTCCTCCGCGCCGCGGCCTTGCTACCGGATGTCATGTCGGGCGATCTCGCCCTGGTCCTCCTCGGAACGGGGACCGAAAGTGAAGAACGCGCGTTGCGGGATCTGCTCGCAAAGCTCGGACAAAGACCCTTGATCCGGCTCCCCGGATATCGACAGGGCCTGCCGCTTCGCGCGGCGTATGCCGAGGCGAGTGCGTTGGTGTTCCCGTCATTCTGTGAAAGCTTCGGAATTCCCGTCGTCGAGGCGATGGCCCAGGGAACCGCCGTGGCGCTGGCTGACTCGACCGCCCTGCCCGAGGTCGGAGGCTCGGCCGGTTGGTACTTCGACCCGAAGGACGACGAGGCGATTGCCGAGACGATCACCGACCTGCTTCACCAGGACGCCGAGCGCTCCCATCGAATCGCGCTCGGCCGAAACATCGCCGCGGGATATCGCTGGCAAGCCGCCAACGACCTGTTGGTCACGGCGCTGACCGAACGCCGAAACCGACCCAGACGGCCCACTTAGGGGAAGGGGCCTCTGTGCAGACAATCTCCGGTCGACGTGATTGCTTATGCAGGGTCCGCACGCCGAAACCTAGTAGGATTTCTTGGATTCCTTCGCTTCAGTGTTGTCTTTGAACTTGGCTTCAGGTGCATTTTTCTTGACCGACGCGATGCCTTTTTTCATCGCCGAGGTCGAAGAGTACGTCTCGCTCTGGCCGATGACCTGACCGTTCGCGGCGTTCAGGACGAAATACGACTGGCCGTCCTTCGCCAGTTTTTGTTCGAAACGCTCGTCGATGACGGAGTTGGTTCGGACCGAGCCGATGCCGTTTTCCGCGCCGTCTTTCGATTGATACCGTTGACTCGAAAGGATGATTTCGCCGTTCCGGGCCTTCAAGACGAAGTGGAATTCGTTCGACGTCGTCGTCTTCAACTCAAAAATCCCGGCCATGAGGATCGCTCCCGGAGGTGATTCGAACGAAAGGGGCTCGGACCGGTATCCACGGAGATCGCCCGGACCCTCTCTTCGCATTATTCCTCATGTCCGCGGCGGAAACAATTCTCAACTTCAACAGGATGTCGGCCTGTGAGTCGTCTCAGTCAATCGACTTGGGAGGGTCGAATGCGAGCGCGTCTTCGGCAACCTTTTCTCCGACGACCGGCTTGTATGTCGTGACCTGGATGGTGCTGAAGCCTTCGAAAACCGTCCGCTCGAGGATCCGAAGGATGAGCGAGGTCTTTTTGTCGATCCACAAGGTTCTCGGGGATTTTCCGAAGACCCCCTCGAGGCGGAAACAATCGGTCTCGTCGAGTTTGCCGTCATCGAGACGCTTGAACAACGGGAGGTCGGTCAGCCGGAAGCCGCCGACGTCCTTCGGCATCAAGAGCGCCGGCACGGTGTTCGACGAGCCTCCGGAAACGCCGACCGCCGCTCCCAGGGCCAAGGCGAGGGATTCGGGTTTTTTCACGCCGGGAGTGATGTCCCACCAGCTTTTGATTTCGTCGCGATTACGCCAGATCAGGTAGCGACTGATCACTTCCCCGGCGTGCTTGGCCTGGTACTCGTAGCGGAACCGGTGAGGCCGGACGAACGCCGTCGTGAACGGGCGAACATCGACGCGGTCCCCGGTCACCTCAATGAAGGTGATCGACACCTCGCCGCTGTCTCGGTACGTTTCACAGGTGGCGTAGGCCTTCGCCACGCGGTCGAGGATCTGCCGCGCTGAGAGGTCTTTCTGATCCGGTTCCTCGGCCGAGACGGCGGTGGTCAGCATGGCAACCAAGGCGAAGCCCGAAACAATGGCGGAGAATCTGACGTACCGCGATCCGGTCATGACAATTCCCCTTGAGTGATCGTCGTGGATTCGTCGAGGAGGTTCGGCCCCTCGCATTTGTATTCGCGTTGTCGGGTCCGGCATTTGATTCGCGGGGTCTCGCCCGGGCGGATTGGGTCTGAAAGTTTTTGAGGTCGCTTCGCGCATGATGACGGAATCAAGGATGGGGACGACGGAAGTCCCAAGGTCTTCACACGCCTTCGTCGTGTTGAACCCGAAGTCGGGCACCTGCGACCCCTCCGAAGCGAGGCGCTGTCTCGAGAAGCATTTGGCCGTGGATTCCGCGGTTTGCAGGATTCACGAACCGTCGCGGGACGAGTCGCTCAAGGATCGGATACGCGAGGAGATCGGGCAAGGGGCTGATCTGGTCGTCGCGGCGGGGGGCGACGGCACGGTCTCCGCGGTCGCGGACGTCCTCGCGGCGCTGGGGACACACGTCCCGCTCGGGATCATTCCCCTTGGCACGGCGAATGTCCTCGCCGGCGAGCTTGGCATCCCCACCGGTCTGGAAGACGCCTGCGCGCTCCTCGCCGGACCGCACGCGCTTTCGAAGATCGACGCCATGATCGTGGCGGGCGCTCATTATGTGACGCAAGTCGGCATCGGTCTTGATGCATTGATGATCCGCGACACTTCCACGAGGGACAAGAAACGGTTCGGTCGTCTGGCGTACCTTTGGACCGCGGCGACACGGCTGGTCGGATTCCAGCCACGTCACTTTAGCATCGCGGTCGATGGCTCGTTGAGTCGGGTGCGCGCGTCCCAGGTCATCGTGGCCAACAGCGGAACGCTCGGCACGAAACCGTTCCGGTGGGGACCGGACATCCTGCCCGACGACGGCGTGCTTAACGTCTGCGTGATCCGATCTCGAACCGTGTTTGACCTCATGGTCCTGGGCTGGCATGTCGTTCGGGGGAAGCACCGCGAGGCCCGTAACGTGACATACCAAACGGCACGAAAGGAGATCACGATCGCGACCAAACGACCCCTCCCCGTCCAGGCCGACGGCGAGATCGTCGGAGAGACCCCGGTGACGGTGCGCCTGGCCGCGGGCGCGATCCGGGTCGTGGTGCCGCAGTCCGCCGGACGTCCCTGACTGGCCGGATATCAGGTGCGCGAGAAAGCCCGTCGCCAATGATGACGGCGGGCTTTCCGGTGCGGCGTGCCGAGAGCGGGGCTCAAAACGAGTCGGAGCTGACCACTTCCCCGCCCATGATGGTGGAGAGCTTCTGGTAGACGCCGATCTTCGCCCCGGGGGTGATGGTCAAGATGCCGCTGACGTCCTTGACGCCGGGGGGCATCCCGGCCGCGGGGTCATAGTTCCAGGTATCGATCGACTCCTTGAGGAATCTGACGGAGCCGTCAGCGAATGCGAAGTTCGCGCCGCCGGGGTGGAAGCTCGACGCGGCGGCAACCCATGAGTCGGTGTATTCCTGGCTCACGAGCTTGATCTTATTGAACGGATTGATCGGGTAGAGGGTCTCGAACAGAGTGTCGGATTCGACCGCGTCGGCCCACCATCCCCAGTTGTCGACATCGACGGGGGTAAACTTGCCGTTGGCGCGTTCGCCGAAGAGCAGAGTGTTGCTCGTTCCGTCGATGATGTTCGAGATGGACTTCGAGAAGTTGTAGGTAAACATCCCATTAACCTGGGTGTAGATATTGACGCAGGTGGACGAGTTGGGATTGCTCCCGCAGCCCCAGTAGAGGGCTTCGGGGAAGAACTCACCGGTGCACCCCGCATAGCTGGTAAAGCGGAATCGAAAGTTCGGTGTGTTCCCGTAGGCACCGATGCTCGACTCCCGAGAGATGTTGCCATCGCTAGGGCACCAGAGCGCGGACAGCCCCGTCCGGAAGACGGTCTGGTTCTCGAAGACGTAGACGCTCCGTGAGAAGTTCATCGCGTTGAAGAGTTGCTGCTGTTCGAGCTGACCGAGCAGCGAGACGAAGACGCTCTGACTCTCACCCGTTCCGATAATCGGGTCGCGCATCATCGGGCTGCCGATGGGGAATGACCCATAGGTGCTCACATAATTGTGCGATGCGAGGCCGAGCTGCTTCAGGTTGTTGACGCACT
>JAYUFP010000434.1:0-1731 GCA_043738665.1 Isosphaeraceae bacterium | reverse complement strand
CCGGTGGCGATGGCGACGGGGACGTTGTACCGATCCGAATTTCCGTCGTCGTAATAGACTCTGACGAACAAGAGGAAAGACGGCTCAGGCCCGGAGACGACCTTGACCCAGTCGCGGATGCTGACGGTCTCCAGGGTCCGGGACTTCGCGCCGAACCAGCGTTGATGTGTCATGAACCGCGGCAATACCATCCTTTCGAGGACGGCACGCGACTTTCCGTCCATCAAGGTGTCCCAGTCCGACGAAAGCTTCACCGTCGGCAACGCCTGCTCCTCAGGCGCCGGGGGGACGTCATGGACCTGTGCGGGGGCGCCCGGGGCGTTTGACTGCAGAGTGCGTTCGAGCTTGAACCACAGGAACGACGTGGGTGCCATCGAGAGGAAGTAAGGCTGTGCCCCCACGACGGGGAACGCGACGTTTCCGAACAGTTCGACGGGGGTGAAGCCGGCGAACTGGCCGAGGTCGAGGTCGAGCGGCTGGACGAATCGCGAGAGGTTCGCCACGCAAAGAATGATCTCGTCATCAAACTTTCGGACGTACGCCAGGACTTTGCGGTTCGTCGGGTGAAGGAATTCGATGGTCCCCCTGCCGAACGCCTTGAACCGCTTCCGCAGCGCGATGATCCGCCGCATCCATTGCAGGAGCGACGAAGGCTCGCGGAGCTGTGCCTCGACGTTGATCGATTGGTATCCGTAAACCGGGTCCATGATCGGCGGGGCGTAAAGCCGCGCGAAGTCGGCCCGCGAGAAGCCCCCGTTCCGGTCGCCGTTCCACTGCATGGGGGTGCGGACCCCGTTACGGTCTCCGAGGTAAATGTTGTCTCCCATGCCGATCTCATCGCCGTAATAAATCACGGGCGTGCCGGGGAACGACAGGAGCAGGCTGTTGAGGAGCTCGATCCGGGGCCTGCTGTTGTTGATCAGCGGGGCGAGGCGGCGCCGGATTCCGACGTTGAGCCGCATCCGGAGGTCGGCCGCGTATTCGCGATTCATGTAGTCGCGCTCTTCGTCGGTGACCATCTCCAATGTCAGTTCATCATGGTTGCGGAGAAAAATGGCCCACTGGCAATCGGGAGGGATCTCGGGCGTCTGACGCATGATCTCCACAATCGGGTGTCGGTCCTCCTGCCGGAGTGCCATGTAGATCCGCGGCATCAGCGGGAAGTGAAATGCCATATGGCACTCGTCGCCGTCGCCCTCCCCGAAATAGGCGAGAACGTCGGCGGGCCACTGGTTGGCTTCCGCCAGTAGCATCGTGTCGGGGTAGGCGGCGTCGAGTGCCTTCCTGATCTGTTTGATGACGGCGTGGCTCTCGTCGAGGTTCTCGCAGTCGGTCCGTTCGCGCTCGATCAGGTAGGGGATCGCGTCGAGTCGAAGGCCGTCGACACCCATGTCGAGCCAGAATCGCATGACTTCCAGGACGGCCTCAAGGACGAGTGGGTTGTCGAAATTCAGGTCGGGCTGGTGATGGAAAAATCGGTGCCAGTAATACGCCTTGGCGACAGGATCCCAGGTCCAGTTCGAGGTCTCGGTGTCCGTGAAGATGATCCTGGCCTCGGGGTACTTTGCGTCGGTGTCGCTCCAGACGTAGAAATCCCGGACCGGGGAACCCGCCGGAGCGAGCCGTGCCGCCTGGAACCAGGGGTGCTGGTCGGAAGTGTGGTTGATCACCAGCTCGGTCACGACCCGAATGTCTCTGGCATGTGCTTCCTGGACGAACTGGAGGAACTGC
>JAYUFP010000433.1:0-1734 GCA_043738665.1 Isosphaeraceae bacterium | reverse complement strand
ATTGCCGGGGTGCTGAATTCTGGAAAGTCGGGCAGTCGAGGCAGTGCATGCAAGCATTTCCGGGGGGAGGGCAGTTAACGGGAAATAATTTGAATTTCGTTAAATTTCTCGTAGCTACTGAGTTCAAGTTTCGCGGATTTGAGGACGGATCGCGAGCGACCAGGCGGGTGGAATTCCTGCCTTCAAACGGTGCTGGAGCCATCTGAATCTCGGCGATCCGCGACCGGAACGCTCATCATCCCGCGCGACTGAGAAGCTCGGTGAGCTGGGCGATCCAGGTTTTTAGCTCACACCGCTCCGGCAGCAGTGGCTCGGTTTTCTCCTCGTAGCTGACCCGCCTCAAGGTCGTCAGCATGTCGGCGAAGGACGGTTCTTGCTTGCGGCGGTACCACGGGCGAACAGGGAACCGGACGAACTCATGGCCCACCCGATGGAACCACACCACCACGAGACTGGAGAGGAAGAACGCCATCGGCGCCGTCCGCTCGACGGCCTTGGGGACGCGGTTGGCCTGCTCCCCGAGGCCCACGAGCTGCTTGCAATTCTCGAAGGTGCATTCGATCGCCCAGCGGCAGGCGTAGGTCGAGAGGATCTGTCCCGCGTCCCAGTCGAGCTTGGTGCAGTAGAACATCTGATCGGGCCGCCCGCCCTTGAGGTCGCGGGTCAACACGACCGTCAGCAGGCGGTCGCCGCCCGACTTGTAGTAGAGGGCCTGGATGGTCTTGACGGCCAGGGTGGCATGGAGGCCGAATTGGTGGAACTTCAGTTCGGTCCAGGGTCGATCGGCATCCTCGGCCCACGCGGCCATGCCGGGCAGGCGCGCCCCTTTCTTGCGCGGCCGCCCCTTGGTCTTGGTGCCCGGTTCGGGCGGTGGCGCCGGCTCGTAGAGCGCCCCCTTGGGATGGACGTGGCTGATGAGGTGAACGTTTTCGGGCAGGTGGCCGAGCACGCTCTCGCCGCCGTAGGCGCTGTCGCCGGTGACGACGGTCGTGTCGTCGGGGAACCAGGACGCCGCCATTTTGATGAGTTCGACGGCCAGTTCCGGGCGGGTGCGGTGGTCGGGATCGGCCCCGGGCTTGGGGGCTTTGGTCTGCCCCTTCTTCGGTTTCGTGAGCCCCTGTCGGTTGCGGTAGAGCCGTGCGGCCACGGGGAGGGCGAAGACCTTGGCGGGGGCCCAGAACGGATGAACAATGACGACGCAGAGGACGACCCAATCGTGTCCCCAGCTGACCAACGTTTTCTTTCGGCTGGAGATGAGCGGGTCGTAGCGCATGCCGGCGCCGTAGGGGGTCAATCCTCGTCGGCGGCAGAGCGTGTCATCGACGGCCCAGAGGAGTGTGGCGCCCGGTGCGAGGACGGAGACGACGAGCTTGGCGAGTAAAAGAGCGAGGGCGTCGAGGTCCCATGCGGCGTGGCTGAAGAATCGATGGAATCGTGACCAGTGTCCGTCGCCGATGTTGCCGCCTGAGAAGATGATTTCGGTGATGAAGAGGTGTCGCTGGGAGAAGAGCCAGCCCGTGACGATCGGGACGAAGGTCGTGAAAGTCGGCGTGGTAAAGACCGGAGTAAAATGCTGTAGCAGCGCGGACAGTGAGGGGGTAAGTTCCATGGGTCGGCTTCCTTTGCCCTTGGCGTTTGTCCGGTGTGAGACCCAGACAATTTGCCAAGAATCGGCAAGGAAGCCGACATCTTTTTGACCCAGCGGACCCCCTCAGAATCTGCGAAACCTGAACT
>JAYUFP010000432.1:0-1734 GCA_043738665.1 Isosphaeraceae bacterium | reverse complement strand
TGCATTTCGCGACCGCCTTCCTCGACACGCTCGCCCCCGCCCAGTCGGCGGGGCAACCGCGCACCTTGGCCGAGATTCATGCGGCGATCGACGCGCTGAATCCGGGTGATTTGCAGCGGACCCTGGTCCTCCTGGCCAACGACTCCGAGAACGACCTCGATCGACTGAGGAAGAACCTCGAGCACTGGTATGACGAGGGGATGGTCCGCGTCTCCGGCTGGTACAAGCGCTATACTCAAGTCTCGATCATTGTGATCGCGCTCATCCTCGCGGTGGCGTTGAACGTGGATGCGTTTATGATGCTCCGCCTCCTGTCGAGCGACCCCACGACCCGCGCCCAACTCGTCGCGGCGGCCCAGATTGCGATCAATGCCGCTCCCCCGACCGGCGCGAACAACCTTCCGCCGAACCAGAAACCGGACCCTGACGCCGCGCTCCTGCGGCTGCTGGCGTCCAAGTCTCAACTGAACGCCGTCCCGTTGCCGATCGGCTGGACCGCGACGGACGACCTGAAGGATGATCGGCGGTTGCCCGGCGACCTGCGTGGTTGGTCATTGAAGATTCCCGGGTTCCTCATCTCCACGATCGCGCTCTCGATGGGCGCGCCGTTCTACTTCGACCTCCTCAAGAAGTTCGTCAACGTCCGCCTCGCCGGCACCGCGCCGGGCGAGAAAGACAAGGGCAAGTAAGGGCGAGTCACGATTGAATGCGTCGGGCTTGCATGGCGCTACCACGACAATGCCTGTTCCACCACGCGGCCTACCGTAGGCCAGACCATCGAGATCGAATATCGGTAGCCGCTCCAGCACTACCGGTTGATCCGGGACGTTCAAAAAGCAATGGTCAAGTCTACCGTGAAAAAATCGTCCAGTAAGTCTTCTTCGAATGATCAAATCGAATGTTGATCTAATGATCCGACGTGCCGGCTGTTTCGGATCAATGAGTCAATTAACCTGGGACCTACTCGTCAGCCACTTCCAAAATCGCCGTTCGCAAGGCGTCTCCCAGGTACATACCAGCCTGTTCGAGTTGTTCGAGCAAAGGAGTGATCCGTTCGATCCGGCCTTCATCCTTGGCGACAATTAGCAGTCCGGCCGTCCCCACCAGGCGCAAACCGAGCGAATGGGCGGCGCGACGACCTCTTTTTTCGTCCAGCACCACCTCGAGATCGTTGCCAGTCGCCCTGAGTGACAGCGCCAGGGCGAGCACCATCGACTCACCCGGGTCTAAAGCGTGCCGAAGAACCTCTGGCGGGACCGGCACATCGTCATCGCGACGCATTGGGCGTAGGGATGGGTTCCAGCCGGGCAACGATCCCGGATTTGGCCAGTCCGCCACCTCACGGTAAACCGCGTCCGGTATGACGACCTCACGGCCCCCGACGTTGAGCAATCCCAGATGACGGATTTTGCCAAGCAGGATCAGGGGGCTAGCGTTGACGACCCGCAGCAACGCCACGTTCGACGTCCTCCCGCAGTTCGTCGGCGGTGATCTGGATCGCCGGGACCTTCGCCTCTGCAAGCGCCATCAGGAATTCTTGTCGGGACAGGCCGGCGATACGCGCCCCGGTGCCCTGGCTGATCCGTCCCTGATCGAACCAATAAACGCCGAGGATCCGCCGCGCCTCCCGGATTACCTCTTCGGGCGACAGTCCGAGCGCCGCCAAGGCTTCTTCCGGCAAGTCAAACGAGAGATGGTTCATGGATGCCTCCTGCTCTAGTCTACCGACTTGCC
>JAYUFP010000431.1:0-1735 GCA_043738665.1 Isosphaeraceae bacterium | reverse complement strand
CCTTTCCATGGCGCAAGGCTCGATGGCCGAACTCCAAACTCAAATTGAGATCGCGGGCCGTTTAGCTTATCTTACCCCTGAGCAGACGAATCACCTGCTGAACTCGGCCATCGCTTTGACAAAGCAGATGTACTCCCTCCGAAACTCGCTGAAACGTCAATCCCCTAACCCCTAACTCCCGTTCCCCAACCCCCACAAGGGAGGCATGGATGTTTCCCCTCACCCGCCCCAACCGCCAGGCCGCGGCGACCATCGCCATGGTTGTGTTCACGGTTTTCCCGACCCTCTACGTCGTCCGAACCGCCTGGCGGATCAGCAAGCCGGGGCACAAGCAGGAAGTCGAGGCCGAGATCAGCGGCAGACTCGGCCTGCAGGTGTCGATCGACTCCCTCCGTTATCCGCGACCCGGTGAAGTCGTCTACACGGGGGTCGTCTTCCGCCAGGAAGAACCGCGGCGGAAGGAATTGACCGAAGTGGGTCGGGCGTCGACCGTGCGGCTCCGACGCGGGAATCGTGAGTTGTCGCTGGAGACCGAAGGGCTGAAACTCCGTGCCGAGAGCCCGAAACTGGCCATGGTGCAGGTGGGGGCCTTGCTTCAGCGGACTGGGGACGACAGCATCGAGCGCGCCAGCCTGACCGCCCCGACGTTGGACCTCGACCTCGGTGCCGACGTCGCGCCCTATCAGCTTCGCGAAGTCGTCGGGAATTTCGCCGCCGATGCCGACATCCCGACGATTCAGGCGAGTTACCGGGTCATATCGCCGGGAGCGAGCACGCGTTGCGAGTTGACGTTGACCCGCGACCGCAAGGCCGAGCCTGTTCGGACCACGATTGCCTTCAAGACCATGGAAGGGTTGCCCCTGCCCGCGCAGGTTCTCGATCCGTTTTTCGATTCGGCGGAATGGCTCGGAGGCGCGGCGACCATCGACGGGACTCTCACACTCCTCCAGGACGGTGCGAAGGAGTGGGAGGCCGAGTTCCAGGGGAATCTCCACGACATCGACCTTGCCGAACTGATCAACCACCGTTTTCCGAACCACCGGATGAGCGGCAAGGCCAGGCTGGCCGTGACATCGGCGCGTTGGGCCGAGCGTCCGGGACAGGGTTACGGCTGGGTCGATGCCAAGGGAGACCTCAGCACGGGTCCGGGGGTTGTCGGGTTCAGCCTCCTCCAAGCCCTCCGCACCGAGATGAAGTTCCGGCCCGGTCCTCGGCTGGCACGGATCGTTTCGAGCGGACAAATCGACCTGGACTTTCAACGCATGGCCCTGACCTTCGCGATGACGCGCGACGGCGAGATTCGGATCGGCGGCGGCCTCGGGAGCGATTATGCCGAGGGGGCCGTGATCGCGGCTCCGATCGCCCCTCTCGTCTTCGCCCCCGAGGGCGCGGCGAACGTCCGCGGTCTGATCAAGACGCTTTTCCCGGTCACGGAGATCAACCACGGCGTGATGGTTCCGTTGACGGAGAAGTCGCGGATGTTGCTCTGCCTGCCCGTCCCTCCGGATCTCAAGAACAAGCCGATCGGGGGGAATTAAGAAGACTACCTGAGGCAATCTGGCCGAGAGTGGCCTGAACTCGATATTTCCCAACCGCAGTTTCTCCCTTTCTCGCGAACCATCAGAGCTTGGGTCGCTCTATAGTGGACCCCGGAAATTGGACCACCCGTTAAGTTATACTTGACGAGGTTCAAACCGAGGGCAACGCATGGCACGAATCCGCAAGAAGCACTCAC
>JAYUFP010000430.1:0-5576 GCA_043738665.1 Isosphaeraceae bacterium | reverse complement strand
AGCGGTCGAGGTAGAGGGTGTAGTCCTGATCGACGCGGTTGATGAGCGCGTCCGACGATCGCAGCCCTGCAAGCGCGACCGACGACTGCGAAGCCCCGCTCGCGAGGTCACTGACGAGGTTCGCCTCCTGGCCCGCGGTGAACCCGCTCGCCGTCACGAAGATCCCCAGGTCGGTCACGAAACCGCTGTTCGTCCCGCCCGAGGCCTTGTAATAGGCGGGTGAGCCGAGGAGGTAGTACTCAATCGCCCCGGGACCGGCCTGACCCTTTGACTGAAGCTTCAACACATGGTTGATCTGGGCCTGAGTCGGAGCCTCGCCAAGAAGAGTCTGGGAAAGGCTGTCGAGCGTGGAGAGCGCGAATTCACGGGTCATCTGGAACTTCACCGCGACCCGGGTCCGGCTGACCCCTTGGTCGAGCAGGCCGGTCCAGTACGTCATCCCCTTATCGTCGGGGGCGCGGTTGTAGAGATCCTTGTAGAGGGCGAAGACGTAAAGTTGGTTGGCGGTTCCGATCGCCACCTGAGGCGTGTTCGCCCCAGTCGCGGCGAGGTAGTTCGTGTCCCCGGGGTAAGACACGGTCAGCGTGTGGAAGCCGATCGCGAGGTTGGAAACCTTGAAGGTGGCGACGCCGTTGGCCAGCGTCCCGGTGCCGATCACCTTCGTGCCGTCCAGGAACGAGACCGTTCCCGTCGGCAGGGTCGTCTCGGTGATCGACGGAGTCACCTTCGCCGTCAATGTCAGCGTGTCGCCGACGTTCAAGCCGCCGGCCGACGTGCCTAAGTGGATCGTGGTCGGAGTCTCCTCGATGACCTGGGTCAAGGCCGACGATGTGCTCGCGGCGTAATTCGTGACGCCGCCGTAAGTCGCCGTGATGTTGTGGCTGGCGACCGCGAGCGTCGATGAGGAGAACGTGGCCACTCCCGACGCGCTGAGCGTGCCGGTGCCGAGCGTGGTGGTGCCGTCGAGGAATGTCACGCTCCCCGTGGGAATTCCGGCGGCGGCGTTCACAGGGGCGACGGTCGCCGTAATGGTCAACGGCGCGCCGAACAGAGACGAGGCGTTCGACGAGCTCAGGGTCGTGACCGTCGGCGCCGCGGCGACCACGACCGACGAGGCCGTCGAGGTACTGGCCGCGAATTTGGTCGTGGCGGCATACGACGCGGTGATCGAGTGGGTCGCCACGGTCAGTTGCTGGGCGGTCGTGGTGAACGTGGCCTTGCCGGTTCCGTCGAGCGTGCCGGTGCCGAGCGTGGTGGTGCCGTTGAGGAACGTCACGGTCCCCGTCGGAACTCCCGCGCCGGCGTTACTTGGCGTGACGGTCGCGGTCAGGACGACTGGAACCCCGAAGCTCGGCGAGGCGGGCGAAACCGCGAGCGCGGTCGTCGTCGAGGCCGCGGACACCGTCTGATTGACCGCCGTGGACGTGCTGGTGGCGAAACGAGTCGTCGCGCCATATACGGCGGTGATCGAATGGCTTCCGACGCTGAGCCCGGGGGCGGTCGTCGTGAACGTGGCCTTGCCCGTGCCGTCGAGCGTGCCGGTGCCGAGCGTGGTGGTGCCGTCCAGGAACGTCACGGTCCCCGTCGGCGTTCCCGCTCCGGTGTTCCCGCCCGCGACGGTCGCCGTGAAGGTGACAGCCTGGCCGAAAGACGAGGGGTTGGTCCCGCTGATCAGCGTCGTGGTCGTTGTGTCCGCATCGACGACCTGACTGACCGGCGTCGAAGTGCTGGGGTCAAAAGTCGCCCCCGAACCGCCGTAGGCCGCGGTCAGCGAATGCGATCCGACGGCGAGTTGCTGGGCCGTCGTGACAAACGTCCCGATTCCGCTCGCGTCAAGGGTTGCCGTTCCGAGGTTGGTCGAGCCGTTCAGGAAGGTGACCGTGCCGTCCGGCGTGCCCGTGCCGGTGACCGTCGCCGTCAAGGTGACGGGAGCCCCGAAAGATGACGGGTTTGGCGCGTCGGTGAGGACGGTGGTCGTGGAACTGAGGACGACTCGTTCCTCAAGCCTTTCGATCACCGCCACGGTCAGCAACTGCCTGGCCTTGCGAGAGGATTCCGTGTCCGTGCCGTTCAGAAAGGCCCGCCGTTTCGCGGCTCGCGATTGACCGCGTGAAAACCATGCCATCAGTCGAATCTCCACCGAAGTTGATTGCGTTTCAAAAGCTTTTGATTCGGATGGACAGCGGGTACAAGATCCCCGACGTGTGTCGTGGTCTTCGCGGAATCCTTCGCTTCCCTTGATTGACTGTCCGGAACGATCTCGTCCTGTTAATTAGCGAAATCTCTCGGTCCCGGATTATTTCATTCGATTTTTGACCCGTTGGGATGAGTCGCTCTTTCCCCTTCGATCGACGGCGGGGTCGCGGCGCACGGAAGCTTCGTCTCAGTTCGCCTAATAATGCCCCCAGTTTCGCCAGCTTGCAAGAAAGTCATTGAGAAAAATGGGAATGTCAGGGTGTTTTTGAGGTGGGGATCGCGGTGATCGACCCCGGGCGTACCCGGGCGTCAAAGCCGAGCACTCGTTCAGTGCTAAAACGACGGGTTCTCATCCGAATTTCATAAGGTCCGCTATTGCGGACCATGGATTGAGTTACGTCACGACTTTCCGCGGTGGCGGACCCGGAATGACTTGTCAATTCGGCGTTGCCGGAGCACTCGAACACATCGCGTCGAAATGGCGGTACACCTGGCGTGATCTGCCCGGCATGTGTCCTGACGACGACGAAAAAACCGGCGACTCGATCCGTCGAGTCGTCGGCCCGAATTGTTCCCGAGATCCGATTGGACGGCGGAATTAGAAGGAAGGGGTCGGTGGCGTCTTTGAGACCCTGCCGTGAGCACGGAACGCCCGTACTCCGAGGGCGAGGAGGCATCCGACGCCTGCCAGGGTCAGAATCGAAGGCTCGGGAACGGCCGCGGCGGTGGTGAAGATCAGGTCGGTCCGCACGTCGTAGCCCACGAACCCCGTCGCGTTGCCGAAGCCCGCGTTGGGCGTGGAAATCCGGTCGCTATAGACGATCGACAGGTCGTACTTGGTCGCGGCCTGGAGGGTGTTGGCGGCGATGTTCGCCGAACTCAAGGTGTTGTCGCCGCTCGTGCCGAACACCGAAGCGCCGTCGGAGACTCGGTTAATGCCGATGAACGTCAGAGGGGCATTCACCCCGGCCGCGGCGGTGAACGGGTTAAAGGTCAACGTGATCGCTTGATTCGCGTTGAAGCCTTGAAGCGTGGTGAAAGTCGAATTCGTGAAGTACGGCACCGTGCTCGCGTAAGCGTCATTCGCCGGTGTGTTGATCGTGGCGGATTGGCCGTTGAAATTACCGCCGGTCAGGCTGAACTTGTAGGCCGTGCCGTTGGGTAGGGTCAGGTCGAAGGCGGTTTTCGAGGTAAAGCCGGGAGTGCCATAGCTATAGTTGAGACCCGAACCCGTCAAGGTGAATGGCGAAGAAGGACTCGTGGCGGCCACCGTCGCACCGGTGAGGTCCGCCGCGTTGTTCGTCGAGACGTTGAGCGCTCCGAAGTAGCCGTTAACCGACGCCGGGGCGGAAATACTGGTCTGGTTATAAGTCGTGACTTTAAAGACATCAAAGAACGTAATGTCGGCACGGACGGCGGAACCGCCTTGTGCCGCGGCGAGGGCGAGAATAAATGCCAGCGAGTGACGGCGCCGATGCCACAGTGGGGCGACTTCCGGTCTTGATTGGGATCGAGTCGTCACGAGAGGTTCTCCTCGAAAAGGTGGGTTGAACGTGGGCAGGGGAGTTTGTGTCGGGGGGAGAGTGTGAGCGCCGAGCCGAGGCCCGATGCCCATGCACCCTCATGAAACGTCTCCCTCCCATATCTAGAGTCAGATCCCCACGGAATTCGTCAGGAATTCCCGTTTTCCTCGATTTCCGGTCGAGACGATTTCGTGCCTGGAGCGTGCGCCTGGGTGCGAAAACCGCACGGACGCGTGCGACAGTTCACTTCACCGATGATGCAAATCTCTCTCAAAACGAGCGATTTTATTGCGGATTTCATGCGGATTCGGGCAAATCGGTCAGCGAGCCATCCGGTTTTCGGCTCAATTCGGCAAGGTTGGTTGGATAGACAACTTTATCAAGTCGTGTTTGCATGCGACAGTTGAGTGCGTGAGGCCGTCGAGGAAGCAAAAAAAGACGCCGACGTCCCGGTTTTCGAGGGACGACGGCGTGACGTGACTTTCATGAGTCGGCGGGATGCCGGCCGGGCTCACTTGATGAAGAGCATCTCCTGATACGTCGGCAGCGGCCAGAGGTCGGCCGAGACGATGGTTTCGAGCTTGTCGGCGGCGGTGCGGACCGCGGCCATTGCCGGGATGACTTTGTCGTGGGAGTATTTGGCGTGGGCCAAGGTGTCTCCCGTGACGTGTTCGTCGGCGACGTCGCCGAGGGCGGAGAGTGCGGCCTGGAGCTGCTCGATGGTTCCGCTGATCTCGTCGAGCAGGTTCGTCTGCGAGGTCGGAACCTTGCCGCCGGCGGCCTTCAGCTTGCCGATCGAGTCGGCCACCACGGCCTGGTATTTCAGTGACGCGGGCAGGATCTGCCGGTGGGCGATCTGCGAGGTGAGTTGAGACTCGATGTTGATCGTCTTGATGTAACCTTCCAGCAGGATCTCGTACCTTGAGTGGATCTCCCGTTCGGAGAAGACGCCGTACTTGCCGAACAGCTTGACCGACTTCTCCGAGATCAGGTCGGGGAGGCTGTCGATGGTCGTTCGGCGGTTCGGCAGCCCGCGCTTCTCGGCCTCTTTGTGCCAGGCCTCGGTATAACCGTCGCCGTTGAAGATGATCTTCTTGCTCTCGCCCATGATCTTCGTCAGCAGGGCCTGGATTTCGACGTTGAGATCCTTGCCGGCGGCGACCGCCTTTTCCAGGACCGTGGCGATCTCATCAAGGCTCTCGGCGACGATCGTGTTCAGGACGACGTTGGGCCCGGCGATCGACTGGCTCGACCCGACCGCGCGGTACTCGAACTTGTTCCCCGTGAAGGCAAAGGGGCTGGTGCGATTGCGGTCGCCGGCATCGCGCGGCAGGGTCGGCAAGACCGAGACGCCGATGGTCATCGTGCCGCCGCTCTTGCTGGACTTGGCGCCGCCCTTTTCGATCTGGTCGACGATGTCCTGAAGTAGGTCGCCGAGGAAGACCGAGATGATGGCCGGCGGGGCCTCGTTGGCACCAAGCCGGTGGTCGTTGGCCGCGGTGGCGACGGCCACGCGAAGCAGGTCGCCGTGACGGTAGACCGCCTGGAGCACGGCGGCGAGGAAGACGAGAAACTGGGCGTTGTCGTGCGGCGTGTCGCCGGGGCGGAGCATGTTGTTGCCGAGGTCGTCCGAGAGCGACCAGTTCACATGCTTGCCCGAGCCGTTGACGCCCGCGAACGGCTTTTCATGGAGCAGGAGTTGGAGGCCGTAACGGCCGGCGACCCGCTTCATGGTCTCCATCACGAGCATGTTATGGTCGGTCGCGACGTTCGCGTTCTCGAAGAGCGGCGCGAGTTCGTACTGCGACGGCGCGACCTCGTTGTGCCGCGTCTTGACCGGGACGCCGAGCTTGTACA
>JAYUFP010000429.1:0-16155 GCA_043738665.1 Isosphaeraceae bacterium | reverse complement strand
AGAATACGTGAAGGTGTGTCGAGTACCGGGAGTCGCATCGGACTCGAGCAGTCGGCAGACCTTGCTTCTCTAGGGCACGTTTCCAGCGGGTGGCCAGTGCGAACAGACTCGACACACCTTTCGTAGACTCATATCCCTCAGTCAGTGCTTGCGTTCGGATCTATTAACTAAAACTCGAACGTTCTGCCTTTCCACACTGGGACGGCTACTGCCCTATCGTCACCACCTGCTGATGACTCGAGGTGATCCGGGATCTCTTTTTAGCCGAGGAAGTGACGAATGGCGGGTGAGAAGGATCGATACATGGGAATTCTCTGCGTGAGCGTTCAATGGTCGGTCCAAAGCCATTCGTGACTCTCTATCGAGATTTCCGTAGGGCCTTCCGCCGAATTCGGGAAGATACTTCCAGCCGGATCTTGTACACTTCGAAGGCGACGGTCCGGGCTAGCATCCGGTCCCATTCCAACGGTTCGTTGCCGCCCCGGAGATCTTCCCGATGCGTGGTCACTACCCTTGCGGCGGCATTTCCCGCCGGAATTTCCTCGCGGGAGTCGCCGCGATCCCCGTGATTGAAGGTGTCAAGCTCGTCTCGGCACAGGAGCCCGGCGGCGTCAAACGCCCGTCGAGCGAACTCGGCGTGCCCGGCCCTTACCCGGGACGGGTGATCGAGGCCCGCAA
This sequence comes from Isosphaeraceae bacterium, assembly GCA_043738665.1. Taxonomy (GTDB): domain Bacteria; phylum Planctomycetota; class Planctomycetia; order Isosphaerales; family Isosphaeraceae; genus JAYUFP01. The sequence goes on along the minus strand of JAYUFP010000429.1, from coordinate 15,477 downwards.
CCCCGCCATGATCAAGGGGGGCGTCAAGAACCGCGAGGCGATCAAGAACACGCTCGCCCGGGGGATGAAAGTCCTCACCGGCGCGGACGACTCGGTGGGTGCCTGGCGGAGCTTCTTCGAGGTCGGAGACGTCGTCGGCATCAAGGTCGTTCCCAACGGCCACCCGATGGCCCCGACCTCGCACGAGCTGGTCCTCGAAGTGATCGAGGGACTGAAGGCGGCGGGCGTGAAGACGAAAGACATGTTCGTCTACGACCGCTACCGAAGCGAGTTCATGAACGCGGGATACCAAAACATCCTGCCCGCCGACGTCAAGTGGGGCGGTTTGACCCCGAGCGACGGCAGCCAGACCCTCATCGACTTCCCCGACTTCAAGAACGACCCGACCGCCGGTTACGACCGCGACGAGTTCGTCCACATGAACCTCGTCCACTACGGAGACGACCCCAAGGACGACCGCAACTTCCGCTCGCACCTGGGCCTGCTCGTCACCAAGCGGGTCAACAAGATCGTGATGCTGCCGGTCCTGAAAGACCACGGCTCCGCCGGCGTGACCGGGGCCTTGAAGAACATGAGCCACGGCTCGGTGAACAACGTCGCGAGGTCGCACAGCACGTCCGGGACGAACACCTGCAACCAGTTCATCCCCGAGGTGGTCAACCACCCGATCCTCCGCAAGAAGTGCGTCCTCCAGATCATGGACGGCATTCGGGCGATCTACCAGAAAGGCCCCTTCGGCAATAACCCCGAGTTCGCCTGGGAGTACAACGCACTCCTCTTCGCGACCGACCCGGTGGCGATGGACCACATCGAGTGGAACATCATCGACGCCAAGCGCAAGGAGAAGAAGCTCCCCCCCGTGGCGTCGACCGGAAAGCTCGGCCTCGACCCCCTGGGCACCGAAGGCTTCGACATCCGCCAGCCGCAGCACATCGCCCTCGCCGCGAACCTCGGCCTGGGGATCTTCGACTTCAAGTCTCCCAAAGGCCGGCGACACTCGATCGATCATCGGGTGATTACCGTTTGATGACCGATGACTGATGACTGATGACTGATGACTGATGACTGATGGTCAATGATCAAAGGCCTATGGCGAGCGGCCTATAGCTGATGCCCGATCGTCGATGAGTAATGGCCGACGTCAGGCGCGGGTCTCCCGACCCCGCCCTCCTCGGCCCGTTCGCTCGTTCCGGAGTGGGCGAACGCGTACGGCATGATTGTCAGTCGCCCCGGGTGAGATCCAAGACGCGATGCCTATCCGTGGCTGGTCGAAGTCGTGGGCGTTCCGGACGGTCCTGATCTCGGTGTCCGCCGCCGTCGCGCTCGGGATCGCGTTTCTGTCGCCGTTGCGCGAACGATGGTCCGGCCCCCCGCTCGAACAGGGGCGTCTCGCCTACGACCGCCGCGACTGGAGTTCGGCGGTCAGCCTGGCCGAGCGTCAACTCGCGCGTGAACCCGAGAACCGCGAGGCACTTCGGCTCAAATCCCGTGGTCTCGCCCGCGTCGGGAAAGACCGAGAGGCTCTCGCCGTCGTCGCGTCCCGCGGGGGCGCTGGGCTTGAGGCGGAAGACCTGTTCTTGACCGCCGAAGGGTTGATCCGCCGGAAAAGCGCCGCACTCGGTCGTGCCGCGCTTGAGGCCGCGAACCGGCTCGATCCGAAGCATGCCGAGACCCTCGCCGCCCTCCGTGATTTGCAAAGAAGTCGCGAGCCCTTGAATCCGGCCGACTCCCGGATCGACCGGCTCCTCGCGGTCTCCGACCCCCAGGCCCTGTCGGAACTCGTCATCGGACTCGCGGCGATCGAGTCGGAGTCTTCCGGGCCGATTCTCGCCCGACTGCTCCGTCGCGACCGCGCCGAGTTCGCCGCGATCGCCTCGGCGGCCGACGCGCGAAAGCTCGTCGCCCGACTCCTGCTCGACGACGGCCGCACCGGAGAAGCCCGCGCCTGGCTCGCCGGGCGCCCGAGCCTTTCCTCCGACCCGGAGGCGAACTGGCTCCTCAGCCGCGCCGCGCTCGTGGAAGGCGCCCACGACGAGGCTAACGCGGCCGTCGAACGCTCGGGCGACTTCGGCAAGGCCACTCCGATCGCCCACGAACCGTCAAGATATGTCGGCGCGAAAACCTGCGCGAAATGTCACGGCACGATCTACCATGCCCAGCAGAACGGCAATCACGCATCGACGTTCGCCGCGGGCGAGAGCCTGAAGAAACTCCCCTACCCCGCCGGCCCGTTCAAGGACCCGGTCGAACCGAAGGTGGTCCACCGGTTCGACCCTTCCGGGGAGGACGTGAAGGTTTCCGCGGAAGTCGATGGCAAGCTGATCAAGGCGGTGGTCGACTACGCCCTCGGTTCGGGGCATCACGGCTTCAGTTTGCTCGCGCGCGAAGAGTCGGGAAGCCACCGTTCGTTGCGGCTTTCTTACTACAACGCGGGCAAGACCTGGGGGGTGACCGGCGGGTTCAACCCGCACCCCACCGATCCCGAGTCGTTTCTGGGCGAACGGCTTCCGACCGACACGTTCCGGGCCTGCCTGAATTGTCATACGACGCGATTTCTGTCGGAAGAGGAACGGACCGGCCCGGAGGCGGCCGACCGTGGGATCGGCTGCGAGCGCTGTCACGGTCCCGGCGACCACCACGTCCGCGCCGTGGATTCGGGTTTCCCGCAGCTTGCGATCGCGAGGCCGAAAATCGCGAGCCACGCGGCAAGGATGGCCCTGTGTGCCCAGTGTCACCGAGCCAACGGCGAGATCCCGCCGTCCGACCCCCGCTTCGTCCGTTTCCAGTCGACCACCCTGCCCTACAGCCGCTGCATGACCGAGAGCGGCGGCAAGCTCGACTGCATGACCTGTCACGACCCGCACCGGAACGTCGAAACCAGTCGAACCCATTACGATTCGCGCTGCCTCAACTGCCACGGCGGCGACCGGCCCCCGGAGCCCCCGAATATTGACCGCGTGGCCGCCTCGCGCTGCCCGGTGAATCCCAAGACCGACTGCACCAAGTGCCACATGCCGAAGGTCGACGACGCCATGCCGTTCTCGAGTTTCACCGACCATCACATCCGCGTCTTGCGAACGGGAGCGAAACCCAAGCCGCCCGGGGCTTCTCCCTGACGCGGCGATTCGCGATCATGATGGGGGATGACGGATGGGGGATGGCGGATGGGGGATGACGGATGGCCGATGATGGATGGCCGATGACGGATGGGAGATGCCGGATGGGAGACGGGGGTCCGACGGGAAAGAAAGGCCGAGGCCGTTGGCGGATGGTCCTTGCGATCGTCGGTCTGGTGATTCTCGCGACCTTATCCGGCTTCGTGTACGATGCCCGCTCGAAAGCCACGGCGGAGGTTCAGGCCGTCCGGAACGCCCTGATTGCCCGGCAATTCGACGAGGCGCGCCGGAGGATCGGCGCGCTGGCCGCCCACTCCCCAAAAGGGGGAGAGGCCGACTACTTCCGGGCCTGGCTCGAAGTCGCGCTCGACCACCCGATTGAAGCGATGGGGGCGATCCGTCTTGCTCTCGAAAGTGGTTACGTCAAGGACCCTTTGATGGTCCTCCGCGCGGTGATGCAGGCCCGTAGCGGTCAGGCCGCGCAGTACGCCGAGGCCGAGCCCGTGCTCCGGCGCGCCTCGGAAACCTCATCCGAGCCGCGGCCCGAGGTCGCCGAAGCCTTGGCACGTATCTACATGGCGACATTCCGTTTCGCCGAAGCCTCGCGGCAGCTCGAGCGCTGGGCCGAAGCCGCCCCCGACGACGCCCGCCCTTACGTCTGGAAGAACGAGATCGAAGAGCGGAGCGACCCCACCTCCGTGGCGATCATCAACAACTACCGCGAAGCCCTCCGCCGCGACCCGAACCTCGACGCCGGCAGGCTCGGCCTGGCCAAGATGCTCCTGGACGGCCACCGGATCGACGAGGGCGAGGCCGAGTACGCCGCCTACCTCGCCAGGAATCCGAAAAGCGTCCCCGGCCACGTCGGCGCGGGGCAGATCGCGCTCTTGAAGGGTGACCTCGTCGGGGCGGAGGGTCACTTCAAGGAAGCCCTGGCTTTCGACCCGAAAGACCCGACGGCGCTCCGGGAACTGGGTTCGATCGACCTCCGCAACGGAAATTACGCCTCCGCCCGCGAGCACCTGAAGGCGGCCGTGGAACTCTCCCCGTACGACGTCGAGGTCCGCTACAGCTACGCCCAGGCCCTGAAAACGGTGGGGGACCTCAAACGCGCCGAGGAGGAAGTCGCGGCGACCGACCGGCTCCGTAAGGAAGCGAAACGCGTCACCGACCTCCGCGAGGCCCTCTCGAAAGACCCCGACAACGCCGACCTGAGGAGCGAAGTCGCCCGCTGGCTGATCGAGCGCGGCCACGAAAAGGAAGGCCTGGAGTGGACCGACCTGATCCTCCGCCAGAAACCCGGACACCCCGCCACCTGCAAGTTCCTGGCCGAGCATTACGCGAAGAAAGGCAACGCCGGATTGGCGAATTATTACCGGTCGAGTGTGATTGAAAAGTGATCCGGGCTTCCGCGCTCGGGCACCACGCCCGCCCGTGTCAGCCTCGTTTCCTGGATTCGAAATCCGGAGTGCCAAACTTTCCCCTGGACGCGTTCGAGCCAAACCTGTCCAATATCTGTTGAGCAAATCCGGTCGAAATCGTCGCACGCCCGATTCCGGTGGTTTCCGCCTCTGCGCTTGGACCGCTCTCGAGTCGCCACGAACCGTCGGGACGACCGACCACGCCCCTTTTTGGCCTTCGGCTCGACCACTCACCATGAAACCGATCTTCACCGCCTTGCTCGGTTTGACGGTCCTCGCGGCGCCCGCCTTCGGGTCGAGCCCGACGATCCGCGTGATGAAGCCGGTGGGTGCCCAGCGCGGCACGGAAGTCGTCGTCAACTTGACCGGCCAGCGGCTCAACGACGCCAAGGAAATGCTCTTCTATCAACAAGGAATCACCGTCAAGAAGGTCGAAGTGGCCAAGGACGGTTCGGTCAACGCGACCCTCGCCGTCGCCGCCGCCGCCCCCCTCGGCCTCCACGACTTCCGCCTTCGAACGGCGACCGGCATCAGCCCCCTCAAGACCTTTAGCGTCGGGGCGCTCAAGGATGTCGCCGAAAAGGAGCCGAACAACGACTTCGCGAAGCCGCAACCGATCGACATGAACGTCACCGTCAACGGCGTCGCCGATAACGAGGACGTGGATTATTACGCGATCAAGGCGAAAAAAGGGGATCGGATCACCGTCGAGATCGAAGGCATCCGGCTCGGATTGTCGCTCTTCGACCCCTACGTCTCGATCCTCGACGCAAAGCGGTTCGAACTGAAGTCGAGCGACGACTCGGCCTTGATCTGGCAGGACGGGTTTGTTTCGGTGGTCGCCCCCGAGGATGGCACGTACATCATCCAGGCCCGCGAGGCCGCGTACGCCGGCAACGCCAATTGCCTTTACAGGCTCCACGTCGGCAACTTCCCCAGGCCGACCGCGACGATTCCCGCGGGCGGAAAAGTGGGTGAGAAGGTCGACGTCCGCTGGGTCGGAGACGTCCTCGGCGACAAGACCACCAGCATGACCCTCCCCGCGGCCCTCGACCGCAACTTCGGCCTCCTCGCGCGCGACGAGCGCGGCACCGCCCCCTACCCCAACGCGTTCCGCCTCAGCCCGTTCGGAAATACGGCCGAAGCCGAACCGAACGACTCGCACGCGAAGGCTACGTCGTTCAATCCGCCGACGGCCCTCAACGGCGTGATCGGCGCGGCGGGAGACGTGGATATGTACACGTTCAAGGCAAAAAAGGGGCAGACCCACGACGTCCGGGTCTTCGCCAGACAGATCCGCTCGCCGCTCGATTCGATCCTCACGATCGCCAACCGCAACGGCGGCAACATCGTCCGAAACGACGACAACGGCGGTCCCGACAGCTCGGCCCGGTTCAACGCCCCCAAGGACGGTGAATACGTCATCTCGATCGGCGACCACCTCAAAAAAGGCGGCCCCGACTACGTTTACCGCGTCGAGATCAGCAACGTCTTGCCCAGGCTGGCGCTCAGCACCCCGAACGAAGCCCCGCGTCGCGGGACCGGGACGATGGCCCTGGCCGTACCCAAGGGGAACCGGCAGGCGATCCTGATCAACGCCTCGCGCGTCGATTTCGGCGGGGCGGTGAACCTGGCCGCGAGCGGGCTCCCCGCCGGGGTGACGTTCGAGGCCGACACGATGACCGCGAGTAACGCCCAGATCCCCGTGCTCTTCACAGCCGCGCCCGACGCGCCGCTCGGCTCGACGTTGGCGACGGTCGCGGGCAAAACCGTTGATTCGAGCGTCGAGATCCCCAGCGAGTTCACTTCGACGGCGGAACTGGTTCTGGGTCAAAACAACGTGCCCTTCTGGACCCGCACCGTCGACACGCTGGCGGTGGCGGTGACTGATGAGTCGCCGTTTTCGATTGAGATCGTCGAGCCCAAGGTGCCGATCGTCCGCGGGGGCTCGATGGATTTGAAAGTCGTCGCCAGGCGGAAGCCCGGCTTCACGGCGCCGATCGCCATTTCCCTGCCGTGGAACCCGCCGGGCATCGCGTCCAAGGCGAGCATCGTGATCCCCGAGAAGGAAAACGAGGCCTTGATCCCGATCAACGCGGGCAACGGCGCTCCATTGACGACCTGGAAGATCGTGGTGAACGGCACGTACACCGAGATTCCGCCCGGTCCTGCCCCCGCCAAAGGTCAGCGGCGCCAGGGGGGTCTAGGTCGCCTGACGGTGTCGTCAGGGTTCGCGAAGCTGACCGTCGCGCCGCAGTACCTGACGCTCAAATTCGCCCCGGTGAGCGTCGAGCAAGGCAAGGACGTCGAACTTGCCGCGAAGATTGACAAGGCGATCGACTTCCCCGGCGAGGCGAAGGTGACGCTGATCGGTCTCCCCAACAAGGTGACGGCCGAGCCGTTGACGATCACCAGGGACAGCACCGAGTTGGTCTTCCACGTCAAGACCGACGAGAAGTCCCCTCCGGGTGAGACCAAGAGCCTGTTCTGCCAGGTGGTGATCACGAAGGACGGCGAGCCGATCACCCACAACCTCGGAACCGGCAGGCTCCGGATCGACGCTCCCCTGACGAAGAAGAAGCCGGCCGCCGGGGCAAAGCCAGTGGCCTCGGCTTCGTCGGCCAAGCCTCTGAGCCGGCTCGAAAAGCTCCGCCAGGAAGCCCGGGAACGCGCCAAAGCCGCGGCCGAAACCCCGAAGTCTAATAAATAGAACCGTTTATGGTTGGACGGCATCCGAGACCTACGCGTCGTTGCTTGCCGGCACAAACCCGCCTCAACCCGGCAATGCGATGTAAAATTCGCTCGGCTTGAGTTTCTTGGGCAGCGGCGGTTTGAAGATCATGCCGCCGCCGATGATCGAGTGCCAGTTGACGAGCTGGAAGTCTCCGAAACGGTTGTCGGGGTCGTTGCCCTTGGTGTGGTCGAGCGGCCCGCTGTCGCCGTCCACGGTGTAGACCTTTCCCGCCTCCACGCCGACGATGATCCCGACGTGGTTGTTGGGTACCGGCAGGTAATACAGGTCGCCGGCCTTGGGGGTGTACACCCCGTTGGCGGGCTGGGAGTCATAAACTCCCCCTTTGTTTTTCATGAACCGGCCGACCGACCCTCCCACCTCGTTGAGGTCGTCGGGGACCCCCACCTTCGCCTTCGGTTCAACCTTCGCCTGGATGAGAACCCAGTGCGCGAAGTAAGTACACCAACTGATCTTCAGCGCGTCGGATTTCGTCCAGGTCTTTCCGGTCGACGCTTTGAAATATTCGAGAATCCGATTCTCATTATTCTTCCAGCTCACCTTGTTGTCCGCCTCCTGTTTGGCGATGCGGACGACATCCTCACGAACACTCATCGGTGCCCCCTTCTTGGCCATGGCCGGTCGAACGGTTTTCAACGCGACGACAGAGGCGGAGATGATCGCGATTTCCGGCGAGCCAAGCGAAGGCCTTTCCGGAAACCGCAACGCGCAGCATAACAAGACTCCGACGCGATCTGAATCGTCCCCGGAATGGATATCCTCGAATCGCCCCGCACGCGCCACCCGATCTGCGTGCTCAAGTCCCCGTGTGCTGCCTTGAAGCCACGCCGGGGCAACGCCACGGGCTCCCCGACCTACGTTTGCGATGGAGGGTCGCGAGTCGACTCCACGGGGTTCGCAGGGTGTCGTGTCGGCTTGGCGCGGTTACCGGGCCGGGCATTCGAATCGATTTGACGGCAACAAATTCGCTCCCTACCATGCGATGGTCTACCCCCCGAGGCCCCGCCAACGCGGCGATTCGCGGTGTCCGTCCGATTTTTTACGTTCGGACGGCGGTGCGAGATCCGCTAGACTTCTGGATACTTCGGCGTCGGCATCGATCGAACGACCCGGCCCGCCCGTAGTCTCGGGGTGGGACACATTCCGGCGCGCCCCCCGCGTCTCCCGATCCATTCGCGTCGGTCCTGCGTTCCGATATTTTGGCGGGTCCCCCCGGCCCCCTCGCACACGGCTGTGCAGGTTCTCCGGTTTTCCGGGAGTGCGACAAGCGGCCTCCATTCGGACGTGCCGGTCTCATTCTCGGTTCTCACAACGTGGACCCGCGCGGCGTGTTCGCCGCTCGCACCAGGAGTTGACACCTCGATGCGCCTCACGACTCGATCACGGGGTTCTTGGTCTCGCCGTCGATTCCATCTCGAAGTCGATGCGCTGGAAGTTCGCGAAGTCCTCAGCACGCTGACGGGCCTCACGCAGGCGACTCAAGGGCCGCTCTTTTCAGCCTCGGGCGTTCACCAGATTCGCCCGCTTTACGAGTTCAGCCCGCGGTTCAGCGGCAGCCCGCCGGCCGGGGCCTTCACCCCCGCGCAGATCCAGGCGGCCTACGGGTTCAACCAGATCAGCTTCAACGGCGTGAAAGGGGACGGCACCGGCCAGACGATCGCGATCGTCGATGCTTACGACGACCCCAACATTCAAGCCGACCTCAACGCGTTCAGCACCCAGTTCGGCCTCCCTTCCACCACGATCACCCGGGTGGGGCAGTCCGGCGGCGCCGTCCCGGGGACCGACTCGTCGGGGGGCTGGGAACTGGAAATCGCCCTCGACGTCGAATGGGCCCACGCCGTCGCTCCCGGGGCCAAGATCCTCCTGGTCGAGGCCTCTTCTCCGACCGACTCCAACCTCCTCGCCGCCGTCGATTACGCCGCGGCGCACGCCAACGTCGTCTCGATGAGCTGGGGCGGGAGCGAGTTCTCCGGCGAGCAATCCGCCAGTTATGAGAACCACTTCATCCACTCGGGTGTCACGTTCGTGGCCTCATCGGGAGACAGCGGAGCGCCGGCGTCCTGGCCCGCCGTGTCGCCGAACGTCCTCGCCGTCGGCGGCACCGCGCTTTATGTGAACTCCAACGGCACATGGTCGAGCGAATCCGGATGGGGCGGCAGCGGCGGCGGCCCAAGCTCTTACGAGGCGAAGCCCGCCTACCAGAACGGCGTCGTCACTCAGACGACCAACCGGGCCAACCCCGACGTCGCCTACGCCGGCTCGCCATCGACGGGCTTCGCCGTTTACGATACCTTTGCCTACAACGGCAGCAATCTCGGCTGGCTCTCGGTCGGCGGCACCAGCGCGGGTGCCCCCCAGTGGGCTGCCCTGATCGCGATCGCCGACCAGGGGCGTAGCCTGACCGGCCAGGCGGCCTTGAATTCCGCCGGCAGTCAAGAAGTCGCCACGATCCTGTACAAGAACGCGACGACTTCCTTCCACGACATTACCAGCGGAACCAGCACCGGCTCCCCGTTCTATAACGCGGGCACCGGCTACGACTACGTCACGGGCATCGGCTCGCCGATCGCCAACCTCGTCATCCAGAACCTCACCGGCACCGGCACGACGACCCAGATCGATCACCTGGTCGTCACCGGCGCGACGACCGACGTCGCGGGCGACGCCATCAACGTGACCGTGACCGCGTACACCCCGAGTAACACCATCGACACCGTGTACACCGGCACCGTCGCCCTCACCGGCAGCGACGCCCGGGCCGTTCTCGGCGGCCACTCGTTCGTCAACGCCGACGGCGGTTCGTACACGTTCAGCGTGACCCTGAAAACGGCCGGAACTCAGTCGGTGACGGCCACGGATACGTCTGTCGGCGTGACAACCGGGACTCTTTCCGGCATCAGCGTGTCACCCGCCGCCGCCAGTCAGTTCGTGCTCTCGGGCCTGTCGTGGACGGCCATCGCGGGGGCGAGCCAGGGCTTCACCTTGACCGCGAAAGACGCCTACGGCAACGTCGCCACCGGCTACAACGGCACGGTCCACTTCACAAGCAGCGACTCTTCGGCCAACCTGCCGTCGGACTACACCTTCACGGGAAGTGACGGCGGTTCGCACGCCTTCTTCGTCGCGTTCGCGACCGCCGGGACGCAGTCCCTCACGGCCACGGGTTCCGGCCTGACCGTCACCCAGTCGGGCATCACCGTGAGCCCGGCCGCCCCGATCAACCTCTCCGCCGCGTCGGCGTCCAACACGGCGGTGAACCTCTCGTGGACTGGTGCCTCGGGCGCGTCGACCTACCTGATCGAACGGAGCCTCAACGGCACATCCGGCTGGTCGCAGATCGGCACCTCAAATTCGACGACGTACCAGGACACCGGCCTGACCGCCGGCACGACCTACTGGTATCGCGTCCGCGCCGCGGGGGGCAATGTCAACTCGGCGTACTCGAACGTCGCGAGTGTCACAACGACGGGAGCGTCCGCAAATAACAGTCTGTGGGCGAACAGCTACGTTCCCTCGATCGACTACTACGGCACCGGCTCGTACGACATCGGCGAGAAGATCAAGACCGACGTCGCCGGCACGGTCTCCGCGCTGCGGTTCTACAAGCAAACCTGGATGAACGGCTACGCCCATGTCGGCTACCTCTGGTCATCGACGGGCTCGCTGCTGGCGATGGCTAGGTTCACCAACGAGACCGCGTCGGGCTGGCAGCAGGTCACCCTCTCGAACCCGGTCGCGATCACGGCGAACACGGTCTACATCGTCTCGTTCTCGACGGGCGGGGGTTACTTCGGGATCAACTCGACGGGGCTGAGCGGCAGCGGAGTCGACAACGGCCCATTGCACGCCCTGGCGAACGGGGTCTCGGGCGGGAACGGAGTTTACTCGCGAGGCAACTCCTCATTCCCGACCAACAGCGGCGGGGGCATGGAGTTCTTCGCCGACCTCGTCTTCAACCCGTCGTCGTCCGGGGCCGTGACCGGGCACAAAGTGGTATCCACCACCGGGTCGACCGCGAACACCGGAAATTCGGGAACGGCATACCAGACGGCAACGCTACCCACCACTGGCACAACGACTGTTTCGATCGGCACCCAGAATTCGGCTTACAGACAGGCCGCGACTCCGACCACGGTCTGGTCCAATCGCGGCAGCGTGTTCCAGGCCGCGACGACTTCGTCGAAGGCCCGAGCATCCTGGTTCGCGTGATCCCGATTTCGCGACCGATTCCTAAAAAGAGCAGGACCCGCGATTGCAGGCCCTGCTCTTTTTGATAACCTATTTTTCGCTGAACTATCTAGATTTCATGGGATGGAGATTCCAGTCCTGCTCGCAATGCTCCGCGCGACTTTTTTGAAATCCCCATAAGAATCTTGTACGGCCTTCGCGTGTGCTCCGAGCGCTCCATCTGCGGGTTTCAAGGAGAACATGGGTTTGCGAACCTCTTGCGCGAGCGGCATCAGGCTGCGATAATCCTTGAGTTTGTCGATACAGTTCGGGTCCGTCTCGAGGGTTGGAACAGGCGCGTCGGGCTGATCCAAAACCGACTTGAGATAGACCGCCGGCATTTTGGCCATCCAGCGTTCGAAAGCTTTGACCGGGCGATCGAGCCGGATCGAATGCCTCATGAGGATGTAACCCGCGGGTTTGATCGACCCCTTCGGGAGAGCGAGTTCTCGTACCGGATTCTTTAAAACCCGTTCCCCCCACCCTTCGCGCCAACGGCGAAGCGCCGGGCCGAGATTCCGCAGGCCTTGCAGAGAAAACAAGTCCGGGCCAAGAGGAATGACGACATAATCCGATGCGATGAGCGCCGCGCGATTGATCGCGCCGAGGTTCGGCCCCAGATCGACCAAGATCACGTTCGCTTGGTGTTCTTCCGCACCTGCTTGCAGGATTCGCCACAATGACGAGGTCACGCGAAACGCCCGTTCGTCTCGATCCAGGCACTTCGGCCAGGATTCGGAGAGTTGGTCCTCAAAGGTCGAAAGCCCCATGTCGCCGACGATCACCGCCAGCGGAGGGGTGATGATTTGGAGCTTCGGAGGCGTCACGTCGCCGGTGCCCCGAATTAAGGGTTGAAGACTGCCGAAAATCGTCTCGTGTTGACCGTTCTCCGGGAAGATTTGCTCCAAACGGTCCTCGTCCAGGAAGGCCGCAGTCAGGTTACATTGCGGATCAAGGTCGGCGGCGACGACACGTAGGCCGAGATCGGCATACATCCATGAAAGGTGATGGACGAGCGTCGTCTTGCCTACGCCGCCTTTGTTATTGAAGAACGCGACGACGGGGACACTCACGGTCTCCTCCTCACCAGGAGCAGTACGAAACTATCTTCGACGGTAAATTCCAGAGGGGGATTCCCGTTCTTACCAAGCTCTTTCCTGGCCAGCGCGATTCCCACACCGAATCGCTGAACATAGCCAAGGTCTTTCATGGCCACGGCGAGATGAGGATTTCGGTAGTCCGTCACTCCCTCCTTCCCAAAATTCTCGCGAGTCACCTGCCCGAAGGGTCCGCCGGGGTTTTGAATCTCGATTCGGTCGTTGAACCAATAGATCCGGACAGGTGCGTTGGTCGCTTCATAGGTCCGATGAATCACGGCGTTTCGCACAAGTTGTTGCAGGGCGACGATCGGGTAATCCGCGAAGCGCGCTTCCGTGGACTGAGAAGTGATATCGGCCGATACCGAGATATTCGCTTTCATTACGTCATCAATATGATTGAAAATCTTTGGCAATGGGCCGTGGATCTCGGTTTGGGATTTTATCGGATCCGTGATCTCCTCTCCATCAAACCTTAGAAATTGAACATAGGCGGAAGGAATGAATTCGACGGGCGTGTAACCCGTGACCAAGAGACCCAAGACGGTCGGGAACAATGACGGATCTTTCGCGACAAAACGCAGGGCGTGCAACTGGTCGTTGATTGTCCGATCGTTCTGGTCCAAAACTTCGCGAGAAAGCGTGGCGGGCAGGTAGTCGCGCTGGAAAAAGTCCATGTCGAGATCGTCCAAAGTCGCGGACTCGACCGCGTGAAGGTCGAACGGCAAGTCTTTCGATTTGCGTTTTTCCGCGAGCCGCCGCACTTCCTCAGAGGTTGCAATCGAGCGTCGCGGCCCGACGCGAATCCAAAAGGTGCCTTTGAACGAGACGGGAGGCGCATCGGAGGGTTGAACGATGACGACGGCAAGTTCGCAGCCGCCAAGGGTCTTCTTTTGCACGATCATTGATGGGAAAGGGGTGATGTTTCCATCGGATTTCATCCCACCGAGATTCTGGAGCAACGGGTCAGTGATCGGAAGCTGAACGCCGCTCCCTCGGTCGTTCACTCCGATGAACACAACGCCCGGCTTCTGATGATTCGGTAGGTCGTTCGCAAAGGCACAAATCGCCTGACGAATCTTATCTCCGTCGGTGACGGACTCCTTCCGTTCGACCCGGTCTGATTCTAGATCAGCAAGTAATCGCTCAAGCTCAGAATCATCCATCGTGATTGCCTAACATCGTTTGCGACTCGCCGGCATTAAAACTCGATTTTCTTGGCGGAATTTATAGTATCGATGCGTAGGCAACAAGGCCACCCGAAAGAGCTTCCACGACGACGAATCGCCTGCCATCTACGGCTAAATTTCCCCCTGTCACCGGCGAAAACGGGAACATCGCGCGACCTTGACCCGCGGTCGCAAACGCGCGATGCTCCCGATTCCCAACACGATCAGGCGCGCGAGCGGTGGCTCACGACCCGATGCACCGCGTGCGACTTCACCGCGGCGTGATGCACCGAGGTGAAAAAAATGCCGGTGCCGTTCGGCTGGTGGACTCGGACGAGGAGCGGGTCGGAGACCGCCACTTCGTCGATCTGCTGGGTCAGCGTTCCGGTGGTCGGGGCGATGTCGCCCGTCCCGTTCGAGAAAGTGCCCGTGCGGCCGCTCTCGGCCGCGGTCCCGGTCTGGGTCAGGGTTCCCGTCGTCGCGGCGATCGTGCCCCTGCCACCCGTGAGGGTTCCCGTGCCGGCCGAAAGGGTTCCGGTGCCGCCCACGAGCGTGCCGGTTTGAGCGCTCAGCGTGCCCGTGCCGCCGACCAACTGGCCCGTGGACGCACCGACCGTTCCGCCACCGCCGCCGGTGATCGGGATGGCGGGCGTGTTGATCGTGCCGGTGATGCCGGTGATCGAGGTGGCGGGGGTGGTGATCGTGCCGCCGATTCCGGTGATCGGGGTCGCGGTGGTGCTGGTCGTCGCGGTCAGGTTGGACAAAGTCGTCGGCGCGATCGCGAGATTTCCGGTCAAGCCCGACAGCGTGCCGGGGTTGACGGCCAGGTCACCTTTCAGGTTGCTGATCGTCGTGCCGTTGATGGCGATCACACCCAACTGGGTGTAAGTGGCCGTCTCCTTGGCGACGAGGAAATTGGTGTCTTTGCGGATCGTGCTGGGCAGTGAGATGGTCGCGGAGTAGCGGCCGAGAGAGTCGGGGGTCGTGGTCGCGAGCGGTGCGCCGCCGTTGACGATGTTGCCCCGGGCGTCCTCGGCGTAGATCGAAACCTCAACGGTAGCCCCGGCGGGGCCTGGCTGGGCCGTGCCGTGGACGCTGATCATGGCGGGCTGGGTGATGCTGATGCCACCCTGATGATTGCGGTGGACGCCGGGGCCGATGATGGCGTCCAGGGTGGGCTTCGAGCCGAGCAGGCTCAGGAGGTTTCGGGTCTCCAAGGCGTCAACGCTCAGCGCAATATTCTTAGACCGCCGGCCGTGCTGGACCATGGTTTCGTTTCGCTTTTCATCTGAGGATCCGCCCTCCCTGGCTTGAAGCGTGCCCCGACGGCACGGGGGTTCGGTTGCGGCCCATCGCCTCGCCGAAGTACCCATCTCATTCAGTCGGACGGCGTCTGGATGATCCTTGAACGGATTGCCGTGAATTGTGGCCGGGTCGTCGTGCCAAACGCGATCGACGGAATTGTCTCGGGGATCGTTGCGACGCGCGCAATCGAACGATGTTCCCTCTCCATTGTGAATGCGTCGTGGAGACGCGGCGGTTCCGTCGATATTCACGCGTATAGGAATAGGAATAGGAATAGGCCGGAAATGCGGTCCCGAATTTCGGCCCGTTCGGGTGCCACTGGTCGTACCCGACCAGTGCGTATTGGACGCCGTCGAACGGTACTGGTCGGGTACGACCAGTGGCACC
>JAYUFP010000428.1:0-1738 GCA_043738665.1 Isosphaeraceae bacterium | reverse complement strand
AGCCGTATGCGGGAGATCCGCTCGTACGGTTCGGAGGGAGGGGAGGCTCAAACCAATGAGCCTTCCCTACCCCTATCGTCCCCGACGCTCCGCGTCGTCTTGACTCCGCGGAATACGGACGCAGAGCGTCCAAGACGGCATTCCCACGGAGGACCGTGGGAACGAGCGTGATTTCTAACCGTGTGTCGGTTCGTTGACAAAACAAGGCAATTCGTCATTCCCCGGCGTCGATCCACTTCACCAGCGCCTCCGGACTGACGCGATTCTCTTCGACCCGCAAGACGTGCGAGGCATCCTCCAGCGCATATGCCCTGTAGACCCACTTGCGGTCGAATTTGGGGCCGGTCCGGTAGAGCCACAAAGGCGTCGGCGAGGCGAGAGCCGCGGCGGCCTTGAAGCCTCCGAACTGGAGCATTCCGGGGAGGTCAAACTCGGCGGGAAGGGCAATGGAGCCGTCGCCGTCGTCGTACTCGTGAAGGTCCACGGCGGTCCGTGCCAGACCTTTCAGCGAAGCAAGGGCGAGCAGGACTTGCGGCCCCGACCTCCCCTGCCCGATCAGGCTGACCTCTCGGACGTCGGGCTGAGATTTGGCCCAGGCGACCACCGTCGCCAGGTCTTGCAACTGGTCGGCGGCGAGTGTCGGGTTGTAGGTGTCGAAATGCACCGTGCGCGGACGGGTCGCGACGGGGTTCGCGGGGTCGAACGATTCGCCCACGAAAAGGGGGTCGTAGACGACCACGCTCTGGCCTCGGGCCAGCAGATCCTTGACCAGCGTGAGGCCCCGCCCTTCGTTCGCCAGGACCGACTTCCCGTGCGGGTTGGCGAGGACCGTCAGTCGTCCGTTTGCGTTTTTCGGCATCAGGCGGGCGACTGGGATCTGGTCGCCGTTCGCCTTGCGGCCGATCACCGAGTGAACCTCGATCGCCTCGCCATAAGTGGTCCGGCGGACCTCGTGGGAGTCGATCTCGGCCGGGCTCGGATTGACGATCCCCACTCGTTCACGGTGACTGGTCAGCAAGAGCCGTTTCGCCGCGTCCCACGCCGCCGAATTGTCCGCCGGGGCGAGTGAGGCGAGTTGACAGGTCAGGCCCGCGGCCAAATCGTTCTCGAGCTGCGCCGGGGTCTTGCGGCCGGCGGGGGCGGGGGTCTTCTCGTTGAAGGTCCAGAGGTCTTCGGGCTTTTCGATCGTGATCTCGCCTTCACGGGTGCTTGACGAATCCTCGATCCCCATCAGCCATTTCCCCATGAACGCATAAACGGCGTTGCGGGTCGTTTGATTGTAGTTGTGGGGGAAGTCGAACACGTCGGCGCTGATGCGGTCGGTCTTGCCGTGGAGGGCGTAGACCTGCCGCAAGGTCGGGTAGGCGTTGGTCATCGTCAACTTCGTCCAGTCGCCCGTGGCCCCGACGAGCTTGAGCGGTCGGGGGGCGGTGAGCGCTGCGAACTCGACGTTATCGGTGCCGAGCCGGAGCCCCGCGCAGTTCTCGCAGACGCATCCACCCTGGAACGAGTCGGAGACCATGACCACGGGCGCGGCGACCTTGATGCGGTCGTCGATCGCGGTCAGGAGGAAGGTCTGCGTGCCGCCGCCGGATTCCCCCGTGCAGCCGACCCGTGCGGGGTCGACGTCGGGCAGGGTCGTGAGCCAGTCGAGGGCGCGAATGCTATTCCAGGTTTGCAGGGTGGGAAGGCTCAGGCCCCAGCGGAGGAGGCGGTCGTTGAGGAAGACGTGTCCGAA
>JAYUFP010000427.1:0-5589 GCA_043738665.1 Isosphaeraceae bacterium | reverse complement strand
TCAGGTTCGCCGCGACGATCTCGGCCATTTCATAGCCGGGGGCGACCAGTCCGTAGACCATCCCCCGGTGCGCGGCGACTTCGCCGACGGCGAAGATGTCGGGGTCGGACGTGCAAAGGAGGTCATCGACGACCACCCCACCGCGGGGGCCCACGTCGATGCCGCAGGCCCTTGCCAGTTCGTCGCGGGGGCGGATTCCCGCCGAGATCACGACCATGTCGACGTCGAGCCGCCCGCCGTCGGCGAACGAAAGGCCTTCCACCTTGCCGTTGCCGAGGAATTCGCGGGTGCTTTTTCCAAGATGAACTCGGACGTTCATGCCTTCAATCTTGTCGAGCAGGGTCTTTGACCCCGTGTCGTCGACCTGCCGAGGCATGAGCCGGGGCGCGAACTCGACGACGTGGGTTTCCAGGCCGAGGTCTCGCACCGCCTTCGCGGCCTCAAGCCCGAGCAACCCGCCGCCGATCACGGCCGCGGATGCCGACTTGCCGGCATAGGCAAGGATCGCCTCAAGATCCTCGATCGTCCGATAAACAAACACGCCTTTCTTGTCGACGCCGGGGACCGTCGGGACGAACGGGGCGGAGCCGGTCGCCAGCACGACGATGTCGTAGGAGACTTCGCGGCCTTTCTCGGAGACGACCACCTTACGCTCGCGGTCGACGGCCGAGGCGCGGTCGCCGACGTGGAGCGTGATGCCGTTCTCTGAGTACCAGGTCGGGCAGGCGAGCTTGAGGTGTTCGGCGTCCCGCGTTTCAAAATATTTCGACAGGTTGACGCGATCATAAGCGGCCCGGCGTTCCTCGCAGAAGGTCACGATTTCGAACCGGCGGTCGACGTCGAATTCGGCGAGGCGTTCGCAGAACCGGTGGCCGACCATGCCGTTGCCGACCACCACCACGGTTTTCCGGTCGAGTCCTGTCGGGGTCATCGTCGGGTCCTTTAGCGGGAGCGGTTTCCGTGTTCCGATGCGCGATGCCGGGATAAAAGGCGTTGGTCCAAATTTCCCCCCCTTGCGAAGGTGGGGTTAGGAGGGGCGATGCGTGATCGATATCTCGGAAGTCACTCCCCCCGGCCCCTTCTTCGCAAGGCGGGGAAAGGGATTGAATCATCACTCGTCCGTCGTGAGGCGAACCCGCGCCGCGCAAGCCTTGTAGGCCGGCTGTCGTGATTCGCGGTCGAACGACGAGAGCGTCAGCCGGTTCGTCGCGCCGTCGTGCATGGGCAAAAACAGTTGTCCGGCGGGGACGGTCGGGGTGACGAACGCACGAACCCTGGCTGCGCCTCGCCTAGATTCGACGACCACCCATCGGCCGTTGGTCACGCTCAACCGTTCGGCGTCGGCGGGGTTGATCTCGACGTACGGGTCGCGCGGGTAGAGTTTGCGGAGAACGTCCGACTTGGCCGTTCGCGTCTGCGTGTGCCACTGCGAGGCACTGCCTCGGCCGGTCAGAAGCTGAAAGGGGAAGCCTCCGCCGGTCGGCTCGGGGAGTGGACCGGGCTCTTCGAAGAGGAATTTCGCGCGGCCGTCGGCGTGGTAAAAGCGGCCGTCGGCGAAGAGTCTACGTTCGGGGGTTGGGTCGGGGTTTTCGGCCGGGTACGGCCACTGCACGCCTCGCGCGTCGTCAAGGGCCTGATAGTCGGCGATGCCCGTGATGTCGCAAGGCCGACCCTTCGAGAGTTGCTTGAGGATCTGGAAGACCGCCTCGGGCGAGTCCCATTCGGCGAACATGTGAAAGCGCCCGCAGTAGTGCGCCGCGAGCTTGAAGATGTGAAAGTCGGAAAGGGCTTGCCCCGGGGCGCGAGAGACCTTCTTGATGAGGCCGACCCTGCGCTCGGAGTTGATGAACGTCCCCTCTTTCTCCCCCCAAGCCGCCGCGGGGAGCATGAGGTCGGCGAGTTCGGCGGTCTCGGTCGAGTGGTACATGTCCTGAACCACCAGGAAGTCGAGCTTGCCGAGCGTTTCGCGGAGCGATTCCTGGTCGACCCACGAGTGCGCCGGGTTGGTGGCGACGACCCAGAGGCCCTTGATCTTCCCGGTGCGGATGCCGTCGATGATGCCGTCGTAGGGCAGGCTCTGGCGTCGAGGGATGCGTTCCTCGGGGATGCCGAGCACGTCGGCGACTTCGGCGCGGTCCTGTTCACTGGTGAAGTCGCGCCCGCCGAAGAGGTTTGTGGTATTGGA
Organism: Isosphaeraceae bacterium; assembly: GCA_043738665.1. Taxonomy (GTDB): domain Bacteria; phylum Planctomycetota; class Planctomycetia; order Isosphaerales; family Isosphaeraceae; genus JAYUFP01. Next base: position 3,404 of record JAYUFP010000427.1, on the reverse strand, counting down.
GAAGAGCCGCGAGCCCATCGCGTTGCACTGGCCGGTGATCGAGTTGGCCCCGGTGCCGGGTCTGCCGATGTTGCCTGTCATCAGGGCCAGGTTGATCGCGGCCTGTGCCGTTTTGACCCCCTGGTGGCTCTGGTTCACGCCCATCGTCCACCAGTACGAGACGCGCTTGCCGTCGGCGATTCGTCGGGCCGTATCAATGATCACATCGACAGTCAGTCCGGTTTCGGCGGCCACGAACTCCGGTTCGAATCGCCGCGCGAACGCCGCGAACTCGTCGAAGCCCTTCGTGTGGGCGTCGATGAACGGTCGGTCGATCGCATCCTTCGCGATCAGGAGATGGGCGATGCCGTACAGGAGCGTCAGGTCGGTCTTGGGGCTGACGGGGAGGTGGAGTGTCGATGCCATCGCCGTCTCGGTGCGGCGGGGGTCGATGACGATGATCTCAGGGTTGTGCGGGTTGCTCGTCGCCCGCTCCCAGAGCACCGGGTGGGCGATGCACGGGTTGGCGCCGATCAGGACGATGCAGTCGGATTCTTCAAGGTCGTGATACGTGTAAGGCGGGGCGTCGAAGCCGAAGGACTGCTTGTAGGCCACAACCGCCGAGGCCATGCACTGGCGGGTGTTGCCGTCTCCGTGGACCATCCCCATGCCGAACTTGGCGACCGCGCCGAGCAGGGCCATCTCCTCGGTGGCGATCTGCCCGGTGCTCAGAAAGGCGACCGAGTCGTCTCCGTGCTCGGCTTGGATCGCGCGGAACCGCGAGGCCATCGTCGTCATCGCCTCGTGCCAGTCGACGGGACGACGCTGACCGTCCTTACCCCGCAACAGGGGAACCGTGGCGCGGTCGGGGGCGTTGAGGACGGTGAGGGCCTCCCACCCTTTGGGGCAGGCCCTGCCGCGGTTCACGGTGTAATCCGTGGTCGGGCTGAGGTTGATCGCCTGGCCTTCGCGGAGATGCACGGTCAGGCCGCAGCCCGTCGAACAGAACCCGCAGACCATGGTGGTGGTGGCGTCGGGCAGCTTATCGGCGGGAACCTGCCCGAGCCCGAACCGGCCGGGCTCCCGCAAAAGCTCGCGGGTGAGCCGACCCTCTCTTGCATGAACCAGAGACTTGAATCGGCGATATAACGAACTGGCAAGCGAGGACTTCATGCCGGCAACCCCCCCGGCATCTTGGGCCTGGTGACCGCCCTGAAGAACAACGACCGCTCGATCAACTCGCCACCGATCGTCGCGGCCAGAGCGAGTGCGGCCGACACGGCCAAGGCCCGGTGGTCGTCCGAGCAGGCGGCCACGATCGCCAGGGCGGGCATCATCAGTCCCCAAGCCCCGCCGAGAAACACTCGCAAGCCGACCGACCGCCGTAGCGGGCCGTCGAGCAGCCACGCGGTCCTCCGCAAGGGCTCTTCATCGTGCTTTTGGAGGTCTCGCGCCTCGAACGCGAGCTTGGCCACCGTCGCGATCATCAACGACGCGGCGAGGACAGGCACGACCCTTGCGTCCGCCGTGGTGAATGCCAGCGCGGCGAGGCTCGTCGCGAGCCCGAGCACCACGGTGGTCCCCAAAAACTTGACCCCGCCGATCGATGCTCTCCAGAACGGCCGCCGGACGACGTGATACACCATCACCGAACAGCCGACCCCGCAGAGCCCCGCAATCACGGTCGTCGCGAGCAACCCGAACCGCAATCTCGGCCAGCCGGGCAAGAGAAAGTCGGCCGCGACGAACGCAGTCGCCGTCTTGGCGAAGAGGCCGAAGGCCAGGACCTCCCGGCTCAGCCACGAGTGTCGCAATCCGAGAATGGCACGGTAGGCCAGGAGCGGCCTCCCCAGGTGGAGGAGGCTCGCCGTGAGACCGGCGTAGCCGATTCCCAGACTCAGCAAGAGATTCAGATGTGACCCTGGTCCGTTGAGGCGAGTCAAGAATTCGATCAGGAACCCGCCGACGGAAAGCTGCGTCAGGACCAGCATGATCACGAGCGGGGCGTGGGCGTGCTCCGGGTCGACCTGATAGGCGTCGGCGGGGACGAGCGCGCCGGGGCGGAGCGAACGGTAGCGGGTCGACGGGCGTGTGTAGGAGGGGTCGAAGGCGCCCGGCAGGAAGTCGCCCGCCGCCGCACGACCGGAGACGTCCTCAACGTCAACCACACGGATGCGGATCGCTTCATGCGGGCACGCCTGGACGCAGGCCGGGGCTTCGCCCGCCTTGAGGCGGTCTCCGCACATGTCGCATTTGCGGACGATTCCCTTGCCCGCGTGAAACTTGGGGACGTCGTAAGGGCAGGCGAGCGTGCAGTACTGACAGCCGAAGCACTGGTCGTCGAGGTGTTTGACGATCCCGGTGATCGGATCCTTCTCGTAAGCGTTAACCGGGCAGGCGCTGAGGCATGCGGGGTCCAGGCAGTGGTGGCACGCGGTCGTCACATGTTGCAGGACCGGCAGCTTCGCCGTCCCGCCCACCAGCAGCCCGACTTCCCGCCAGGCCTCGTTCTCGTCCAGACCGTTGAGTGCGTGGCAGGCCGCCACGCACGCCTTGCAGCCCGAACAGCGATCGAGGTCCACTTCGAAGGCGAGTTGTTGCCCCGGCCCGGGAGGGCTCGCCGGAATCAACGCTGAGTAGTATCGTTCTTGGAGAGGCTCGTCGATCCGGTCATGAAACTGTGTGAACCGTTCGACGGCGCTCAAGTCGCCTTGTTCGGAGAGGAACGAGGCGATCAGCAAGCCCCCCTGCTCCGGGTCCCATGACACGAAGCCGGACCGCGCGGCATTTAACCAACTGGGTTCCACGTCGAGATCCATCGGCGTGACTCTCCTCGACCGCCCGATTCATTGGGGGGTCGTTTCACGGTTTCGCCCGGCACGATGAACCGGGCCGAAGGCGTCGCGACCGGGCAGGAGAGGTGCCGCGATCACGGACGAGGACTCCGGCTAAAGCAGCGGTCGTGCCGCGGCCCTGAGATGGGTCTTTTTTTACGGAACAGCGAAGGGTGTGATGCCTCACCCTTCGTAAAACCGAAGGGCAAGGCGCGGGCAAGCCTCTGGTGCATGTCTGAAAATTAGGCGTGCTTGCCGGGAATCAGGGCAGCAATTTCGAGCGAAGCTCTTGAGATTGCGGGAGGGCGAGGCTCTTGCCGAGCCAGGCGGGAATGCGGCTCACCAGGAGGTTCGCCTTGGGCTGATGAAAAGTGAGCGTCGACGATGCAAGCAGGTCGGTCTCGATCGGCGAGCTTTTGTTGCGCGCGATCCGGTTCCGGCCGTTCGCAAGCCGTGGTATCCGCGGAATCCATCCGGAGATTGACTTCGGTCGCGGAAAACAGTCAAACGAATCCTCAGCCGATCGCCCTCGCCCCGGCTTTGCGGGGAGAGGGTAAGGGGTGCGGTCCGGTCCCGGAATGATCCGCCGGC
>JAYUFP010000426.1:0-5590 GCA_043738665.1 Isosphaeraceae bacterium | reverse complement strand
GGATGACCAATGGCCGATGACCGATGCGAGAAAACCGGCGGGAAAACGCCGCATTCGCTCTTTCCGATCCGTCATCAGCCATCCGTCATCAGCCATTTGCTAGCCAATCCTTTCCGGACAGACTCTAAACGCTATCCGCCCAGCCCGCCAGATGGACCGCGGCGTCTTTCCCTTCGAGGTGATACACGAGGGGAGGCACCTCTCCCAGGGCCTTCAGGTTCGACTTCGTGACCGCGAGCCGGTGTCGGCCGTGGCCGATGGTCGAGACGAGGAGGACGGACCGCGCGACGTCGTAAATCTCGCTCATCCACGAGCCGTTCTTGGGAATATACTGAACCCCCAGCACGGCCGCCCCCGTCTCTCTCGCCAGGGTCGTGATGCCTTTCAAGACCTGACGGCCCGTCGCCGGTCCATCCCCCTCCACGCAGAGGTAGACCGAGAGCGGGTCAAGGATGATCAAGGCGGGACGCAACTCCTGAACGTCGGCGGAGCAGAGTTCTCCATCGACGCAACGGATTCGCGTCAAGTCGGCCCCGGCGGCTTCGAGGCGGGGCCGGATCGTGTCGGCGAGATTGTCGTCGTCGTTGAAAATCACGACGTTCGCCGGGGCAGACGGCTTCTGGCGTGAGAACGGCATGGCCGTCCCATGACTGACCCTCGCGGCCAGATCCATGGCGAGCAGCGATTTGCCCGTCCCCGGCTCGCCGTCAAGCAAGGTCACCTTGCCGAACGGGATTCGCCCGTCCCAGAGCCATTGCACGGGTTTCGTTTGGACTTCCGAGACGTTCGTCCAGCGGATCGCCGCCATGATTCCCCCTTTGTGGTCAAATTGGGCCGCGGCTTCCGTCACGCAAGATCAAGAAGCCGGGAAATTTAGAGACTTTCATCCGTTGACCACCCGGAAGTGTCGGCAACGCGGACGTTTCAGTGAGCCTCGGCTGGCGTTTCGGTTTCCGCGATGGCCTCTTGGGGGATCGCGTGCTTCTGTCGCACGATCAGGACCGGGCACGGAGCCTTGCGAGCGACCTCCTCGGCCACGCTCCCCATCAAGACGCGGCCGATTCCGGTGCGGCCGTGACTTCCGAGGACGATCAAGTCGGCATGGCGCTCCGTGGCGATCCGAAGAATCTCGGGGGCCGCGACTCCATCCAGCACAAGCGATTCCGCGTGTAAAGGGGCGAACGGCTCGGTCAGCGCGTTGACCCGTTCCTGAATCGTTTCACGGTGACTATTCGGGGCGGAGAAGCTGACCCCAAGTTCACCATAGTAGATAGGCGGCTCGATCGCATGGAGCAGGATCAGGCGTGCCGAGTAATCCTTCGCCAGCATCGCGGCCATCTTCAAAGCGTGCGCGGAGGCGTCGGAGAAGTCGGTCGGGTGCAGGATCGTCTTGATGGGAAGCATGGCCATTTCCTTCCGTTCTCGTCGAACGCGTCGGACCCTGTTCCTTGGACGACGCGTCTTTAACTCAACCCTACGTGGACCCAATCCGGGCGTCAAGAACGTGGCGTCTCTCAACGGAGTGCGCCAACAGATTCCGGCGACTTTGGCTCCAGGCTCCGGGTGGCCGAGCGAACTGAGCCTCCTGAGCGGCGGGGCGAGCGGTCCAGACCCCGCCCTCTTCGATCGCGCAGCGGGGCGGGGTCGGGAGACCCGCGCCCAGCGTGATCCTACCGCCTTCGCCGCAATCATCCGCCGGAATCCGCCGGCGCACCCACTCAGCGCTTCAACTCGTAATAGTTGAGATGCTCCATCGCGTCGAGAATCCACGGGTGCGACCAGGGATTGCGGATCGCGTAACCCACCGACACACATGAGACCGCCAGCGCCGCGAGCGAGAGTCCCCGGACCCACTTGCTCCGCGAACCCGCCCATAACCCCGAAGGCAGCGTCATCAGCCAGAAAGGAATCAGCCAGAAGAGCCAGCGGAGCCCCTGAGTCGATCCGCCGTAATTCCTCGCCTTCGGATTCCATGTGTAAAATGCCAGCATCGCCGCGGTTAAGAGCAATGTCAGCCAGGCGACCGCCGTGAGCCGGCTCCTCCGAAACGCGTCGCGAACCGCACCGAGCAGCGAAAACAGGAAGATCGGCGTCAGCGAGAACACCCCGTGATGCCCCAGGGTCATGTGGAAGAGATAAACCTCGTAAGGCTCCTGGTTGGTGATTTCCTTGCCTTCGGCATTTTTCGTGGTCCCGTTGAACCAGTCGAATTCCAGCGGAGTGTTCCAGTAGCTCCCTTCATACGTGTATGACTTCGTGCCGAACTCTTCGTAAACAGGCTTGAACTGGCCGAACGCGATGAATTGCGTCGCCAGGAACGCCACGCAGGGGATGACGGCCGCGGGCACGAACCCCTTCAGCGTCCGGATCGGGAAGCGCAGGAACAGCAGCAAAAACAGCAAGAGCCCGAAGATCGCCGCGGGAAGCTCGTTGCACGCCGTGAACGCACCGAAAAAACCCGCGGCGGCGAACGTCCACCCCGACCGCGAATCGCCCGACCAGATCTTTTGCAGGGCATAAAGCGCGAAGAACGCGCTCGACGCCGCCACCGAGTGGTTATTCAGCGTCTCATTGAACGCGAACAGATAGGTGCCGAAGGACGCCGCGAAGAGGCTCAAAAACCACGCCCAGTCGTTTTCCGCGGTGCGGTCGAGAAGCCTCGCGAACAGCACCAGCACCACGAGCATCGGCACGATGTTCAAAAGAATGATCACCGGCTTGAAGTAAAGCACCTGCGCCGGCCAGTGGGCGGGCTCCTTGGGTGTTTCGAGTACGAACTCGGTCTTACCCGGAGACCCTTCGATATTCTTTTGAACGTAGCGCGGTTGCCTCTGCTGTTCCACGACCGTGTCGAGCGTTACGCCCGTGGCCGTGCGGAACGGGTAAAGCATTCCGGCGATCATCGTCGGCAAGAGCGGGGGCTTGCTCGAATAGAAATGCTCGACGGGCTCACCATCTTTCCATTTCTGAGGGGCGAGCCGGTACTCGAGCTTCTTCAGTTCACCTTCGCCGGCCTCGGGGGCGGCGAGCTTGTCGGGCTTCTTGACCTTGTCTTGAGTCTTGGATTGCCACGGGCAGTCGTCGATCCGGTAGGTCCCCCGCTCCAGCAGGCTCCAGACGGTACACCAACGCGAGACGTCGTTGGCTTCCATCTGCGAGGGGATTCTCAGGGTCGCGCCGAGGCAAAGCGCCGTGGTCGTCACGATCAGAATCCGTGCCAGAAACCGCCGGTGTTCGGGACGGCGCGGGGGAAACTCATCGTCGCCGATCGGCTCACGCTTTCCGGCGAGCGGGTAAGGCGTCGCGCGGTCGGCGAGCGGGATCGTGAAGAGGTCGGGGCCGAGTGGTTTTCGCGGGGGGTTCGGTGTCGTGCTCATCGCGGCGAAGTCTCCGAAGTCTCGGCGGACGGGACGGTCCCGGCGGTCTCGGCGATGCTGTAGGTGTCCTCGGCCTTGATGTTGTACGACGTGACCAGCTCGGCGAGAATCCCCAGGCTCAACAACTGCGTCCCCACCACAAGGGCCGCCACCGAGTAAATCAAGATCGGCCGGTTCCCGATCGGCCGGTTCGCCGGGTCGAGCCAGAGGACCGCCAGCGAGAGCATTCCCAGCGCGCCCGTCAAAAGCAACGCCAGCCCGAGCCCCCCCATCACATGCAAGGGACGCTGGCCGAACCGCGTCAGGAAACGGACCGTCATCAGGTCGAGCAACCCCTTCACGAACCGCGCGATGCCGTAGTGCGACGACCCGAATTTCCGGGCGCGGTGGTTGACCTCGATCTCGCCGACCCGGAACCCCCTGGCGTGTGCCAGGACGGGGATGAAGCGGTGGAGCTCGCCGTAAATGCCGATTTCGTCGAGCACCTCACGGCGATACGCCTTGAACCCGCAATTATGGTCGTGGAGCCGGCAGCCGGTCAGCCGGCTCACCATCCCGTTGAAGACGCGGCTGGGGTAAACCTTGTGCCAGGGGTCATGCCGTTGGCGCTTCCAGCCGCTGATGACGTCGAAGCCTTCGTCGAGCTTCGCGAGGAATTTGGGGATCTCGGCCGGATCGTCCTGAAGGTCGCCATCAAGCGTGAATAGAAACTCTCCTCCGGCCGACTCGAAGCCGGCGGTGAGCGCGGCGGCCTTGCCGAAGTTCCGCCGGAATCGGATCGCGCGGACCCGCGGATCTTTCTCGTTGAGGCTCTGAAGCACCTGCCACGACGTATCCTTGCTGCCGTCATCCACGAAAATGAATTCGACGGCCCCCGGCGAGCGGTCTTCAAACACCTTCGCGAGTTCGGAGTGCAATGTCGCGAGACTTTCGGATTCATTATGAAGCGGGATCACGACGCTGATCATGACTCGTTGACCCCGACAAGCGTTGGCGGCGCACTCGAAGGTCCGGGAACCCCCGGACGGATCGCCCCGAGGATCAAGGCGACGACCACCTCGGCGGCCACCCATGTGAGGCGAAGCGCCAGCGCCGAGACCACGGCGGTATCCTCGCCGACGGCCGGGGCAAGAGTCGTCATCAAAACCCACTCCCGAACGCCCAGCCCACCCGGCAAGACCGCTACGACGAACCCGGCGACCGTCGCCAAGGCCACGCCCGCGGTCACCAGCGCGACCATCCCGGGCGTGAGGGTCACCGACGAGACCGCGAGGATCACGGCGACCTGGCTCAAACCGAGCAATACCCAGCTTACCGCATTGAGCACCAGGCCGAACCCCAGCAGCTTCCGATTGATGACCGGCTGCGCCTCCGGACCGACGCCGGGAAACGGGGACGCGATCCACTTCGAGACGCGAGGGAACACCGAGGGGTCGACCGCGACGAGAAACGCCAGAGCGAGTCCGGGCGAGAGCAGGATCGGCACGCGCTGCAATTCCCCGGTGCCGAGCCCGAATCCCAGAGTCGCGATGATCGCCCCGGCTCCCATCATCACGAGCGTCTCATAAAAGGTCGCGATCGCCGCCGTCGCGGCCCTCGCCCCGTACGGCGTGACCAGCCCCACCCGCATCACCACGACCATCGCCTTGCCCGGGACGTACTTCCCGAGATGACTGATCAGATAGGCGCGGACCGATGCCAGAGTCGAGACGGGAGACCGGCTCGAACGCATCACCGCCGCGAAAAAGAGCCCGCAGGCCGTCAGACCGAGCAGGTAAAGCAATCCCGAAGCCACGATCCAACCGGGTTTGACCTGGATCGACTGCCCGCGGGCCTGAAGCTCGAGCCACGCCTTATAAACATGTCGCCCGACCGCCGCGAGCACGACGACCGCCACGACCGCCTTCACCGACCGCATCGCATGAGTTTTCCAGGCGGGCCGATCCATGCGAGAGGCGTACTCCGGGTCGATCGGATAAGAAAGGATTTTATCAATCCGAGGCCTCAAAAATAGTCTTAGGAACGGAGGTTGACAAGAGGTCGAACGGGTCGAGCTCAGGTGCTCCAACGTATTCCCGCATCGTTCGCGGGAGGATCGCAAAGTCGGTCCTTCTCCCCCGGGAGAAGGTGCCGCGAAGCGGCGGATGAGGGGCTTCTCGCCTTGCGATCAGGCCAACAAGGGGACCCTCATCCGGCCTACGGCCACCTTCTCC
>JAYUFP010000425.1:0-1741 GCA_043738665.1 Isosphaeraceae bacterium | reverse complement strand
ACGACCCCCGCGTGGTCATGTACCGCCACCTCAAGGACACGAACCAGACGCGGTACTCCGGCCAGTTCGTCGTCGAGGGCGGGAAGCTCGTCGATCGGCTTCTGACCAGTCGGTTCCCAATCGCCTCAGTCCTTTGCACGGAGCGCCTGAAAGCCGAAATCGCGGCCCGCGTTCCGTCGGACGTTCCCGTCTTCGTCGTCGATGACGCGAAGATCGGCGAGCTCGTGGGTTTCAACTTCCACCGGGGAATCCTTGCCTGCGGGGTCCGCAAACCGTGGCCGCCGATTGTCAGCTTCGCGGACGGCCCGACGGCGACGATCCTCGTCTGCCCCAGGATTGACAACCCGGAAAACCTCGGCGCGATCGCGAGGATCGCCGATGTCTTCGGCATTGACGCCGTTCTCGCGGGGCCGCGGTGCCCCGACCCACTCTCGCGGCGCGTTCTTCGCGTCTCGATGGGGTCGGCCCTGGCGGTACCGATTGTCGTCGCGGAAGACCTGCCGGCTGAAGTCGCCCACCTTCGCGAATCCCTCGATTTCGAGGCCGTGGGAACGGTCGTCGACCCGTCCGCTCCTTCTCTAGAGGCGTTTTTTCGGCCGGATCGCCTGGCCCTGTTTCTCGGTAGCGAAGGCCACGGTCTCGATCAGGAATGGCTCACGTTTTGCGACCGGCTCGTCACGATCCCGATGTGCCCGGGGGCGGAATCCTTGAACGTGGCGGTCGCCGCGGGCATCCTGCTTTACCACCTCATGCGCCGATGACCTACCCCGCTTTACTAACGGAAACATCGCGACCCGTCCCACCCGAAGATCGTCGGCAAATCTTCAACGATTTGTCATGGGCAACGCCCCCAACAGTCGACACAATGAAAACGTCGCGAGAATTTGGTTGACAAACGAATAGTATCCGCGCATCATGCGGAGTTGTCCGACCGAATCAAGGACACGAACGGGACATCGAATGATGAACACGCCACAGCGCACGAATGCGACGATCGACGCGGAACTCGAGCAGGCCGTCCGCGACTGGACGCCGCGAAACGCGGCCGGCTCCGCGCCCGCGGTGGAGATGGAGCCGCAGGCTGACGGCTTGCGGGTCAGACTGACGTATCTCGGAGTCGAAACCGGAGTCGTCTTCGCCCGAGGCGTCACCGTGACCAAGCCCGCAGTGGAGGGGACGCTCGACCGGCTCTTCGAAGTCCTCTCCTGGCGCGTGGTGAGCCCGCGGGCATGAAGTGTGGAGATGGCCGATGGCGGAGGGCGGATCAAATCCTATCCTCAATCCGGCATCCGGCATCCCTCATCCGTCATGATTCACTTCACCAGCCCGCCGAGCGTCCTCGGGTCGCGCAAAAACGCCCCGGCCCACGTCATGGCGAGGAAAACCGAGATCAAGACGACCTCGCCGTTGTCGTGCTGCATCATGTGCGACAGGATCGCGCCTCCCCAGTACGAGCAGGCGAGCAGCAGGCCGATCGACATCGTCCGGGGGATCAAAAGCAGGATCGCCGTGGCGAGCGCACCGCCGCCGATCAGGGTTGTGTAATCCCCCAACCCCGCCTTCTGAAGCCCCTCGACCATCTCCGGCACTAGCTTGAACGCCTTGCCCGCCCCTGCGAAAAGCAATAATGCTCCGATGAGTCCGTGCAAGACCCATCCCGTGATCCGCATCGCCAAGGTTGCCTTCGGTGACATTCCTAACTCCTTTCGTGAGTCATCGGACACTCGTCCCTAGGTGCGCC
>JAYUFP010000424.1:0-16190 GCA_043738665.1 Isosphaeraceae bacterium | reverse complement strand
CGAGCATGGCCTGCGGACTCGAAGTGCGACCGCCGCTGCTCGACCACGAACTGCTCGAACTCTCGGCGCGAATCCCCTCGCAATGGAAGGTGCGCGGGGGTGAGACCAAGTGGATCCTGAAAAAGGCCCACGCCGACAGGCTCCCCGAGTCGATTCGGAACCGGCCCAAGCAAGGGTTCGAGATCCCCGTCGACGCCTGGCTCCGAGGCCCCCTGCGGCCGTTGTTCGAGGCGAGTGTGTTGGAGAATTCGGCGAAGGTCGGCGGGCTCATCGATCAGAAAGTCGCACGGGAGCTTTATGCGTCGCACCTTTCGCAGCGAGGGCGGCATGGGGCGACGCTCTGGAGTTTGCTGATCTTGGCACGATGGGCGGAACGATATCTGGGGCCGGTTCCGGCGGTTTCCAACGGCCCCGTCTCGCACCCGGTCGGCGTCGCTTGAAGATGGAAACGCACAGCGACACAACCCGCGCTGAATTGAGGATACCGCTGTACCTTGGCAGGAATAATCTCGTGGGGTGGGCATCGCCCACGGACGTTGATGCGAGGCCGAAGGACAGGTGGGCAGTGCCCACCCTACAAGGCAAGGGTGTTGAGCCGGTCACGGTGAGCGTCCCGTTTCCGAAAGGGGCGTTGGCGGACCCTCGCACTGTTCGCGTGCTCGATCCGGAAGGTCACCCGGTCCTCTCTCAGGCCGAGGTTCTGGCCTCGTGGACGGGCGGCAGCGTGAAGTGGTTGCGGCTTGATTTCCTGGGCGAGACGACCGAAAGACCCTGGGAGATCGTGGTCCGGTCAGGCGTTGAAGTCGGCCATGAGGCCGGCAGCGTGCTCGAGCTTACCAGTTCGGTTTTGGTCTTCGGGACGATCCAATTCACCATTCATCGCGGGATCACGCGAGACTTAGTGAGCATGGGGCGGGACGGGCGTCCCGTTTTTAGCCGGATCGGCTTATCGCTTCGTGAAGACCGGGACGTGGTGGAAACGCTTGAGATCGAAGGGATTCACGTCGAGGCGACGGGGTCTGTTTGTACGCGAGTCCGGGTCCGCGGCCGGTTTCAGGGAACGTCGAAGTCTCGGTTTTCCGTGCGATTCACGCTCTACCCGGAATTCGAGCACACAGGCCTCGTCAGGGCCGACGTCACGCTCCACAACCCCTGCCGGGCCCAACATCCCGGTGGACTCTGGGATCTGGGCGACCGAGGTTCCATCGTTTTTCGCGAACTCGCCTTGAACGTCGTGCTCGATCCGCCGATCGGGAGGGGGAACGAAGACAATGAGCAATTCCTCGATTCGGACGGCAAAAATGTTGAAATCGATCAGGAATCAAGCGGCGGCGAGAACTGGCAATGTCGCACGCATGTAAATCGCCTTGGCCGGGTTCCGCTCAGATTTCGCGGCTACCGTGCCCGAACCGCCACGAAGGAGAACTCAGGAAATCGGGCGAACCCCGTCGCGATGGCGGAGACGGTGAATTGGCGTCACGGAGTCGCCGTTCCGGGGTTCTGGCAAGAATTCCCCAAGTCGATTCAGTCGAAGAACGACGGCATCAAGGTCGGCCTATTCCCCGGCCAGCGTGCCGAGCCACACGAACTCCAGGGCGGCGAGCGCAAGACGCACACCGTCTGGATTGATTCGGCTCCGGCAGGCTACACGACCAACCTCGGCTGGGTCTACAACCCGATCGTCGCGCGCCTGAACCCCGAATGGTACGCCGCTTCCGGAGCGATCCGCGACCTCTCTCCCGCGAGCGCCGATCCTGGCAATCCGCTTGACGAATTGCTCGCCGAGGCCGGTGGTCCGGAAGGACTTGTCGCTCGTCGTGAGATCATCGACGAATACGGCTGGCGAAATTTCGGTGAGGTCTACGCCGACCACGAGGCGGCCTATTACGAAGGGCCTCCGCCCTGCGTCTCGCACTATAACAATCAGTATGACATGATCCGCGGGTTCGCCCTCCAGTTCCTGCGGACCGGCGACCCCCGCTGGGTCGAGCTTTTCGGACCGCTCGCGAAACACGTTTCCGACATCGACATTTATCACACGCAGGAAGACAAGGCGGCCTACAACGGCGGCCTTTTTTGGTTTACGGACCACTACAAAGACGCGGCTACATGCACCCACAGGACGTACTCGAAGGCGAACTGCAAGCCGGGTGATACTTCGTACGGCGGCGGCCCTTCGGCGGCTCACAACTTTTCGGCCGGGCTGTTGCTCGCCCACTACCTGACGGGGAACCCCGATTTTCGCGAAGACGTTCTGGAACTCGCCGACTGGGTGATCGCGATGGACGACGGCCGCAAGACGCCTCTGGGGCTGATCGACCGCGGACCGACGGGCCTGGCGAGCTTCACGTTCGATCCCGCCTATCACGGCCCCGGCCGAGGCGCGGGCAACTCGATCGCCGTCTTGCTAGACGGCTGGCAGGCCTCCGGCGACCGGAAGTATCTGGAGAAGGCCGAGGAATTGATCCGTCGGGCGGTTCACCCCGATGACGACGTTGCCTCCAGGGATTTGCTCAATGTGGAACTACGTTGGTCGTATACGATCTTCCTCTCGTCGCTTGCGCGGTATCTCGACGATAAGGCCGAGGCGGGTGAGCTTGACTTGATGTACGCCTACGCCCGCGCCAGTCTCGTTCGCTATGCGCTCTGGATGCTCGAACACGAGCGGCCGTATTTCGACAAGCCGGAGCAGCTTGAGTACCCGACCGAGGCCTGGGCGGGTCAGGAGCTTCGCAAGGGGAACGTGCTCCGGCTCGCGGCGAGGCATGCGGAAGAGGCCGACCGCGAAGCCTTGGGGCGTCGCGGGGACGAAATCGCGGCTCGGGGGTGGTCGGACCTGTTCGGGTTCGAGACGCGGACCTCGGCCCGGGCGCTCGCGCTGGCGATGGGGGAGGGGTCGCGCGACGTGGCCCTCCGCGGCCGGCCGGCCGAGCCGATGCTCGGCCCTTCGGGGACATTCGACTTCGGCCGCCCTCAAACTTTCGTCTCTCAGAAACACCGTGTGCTGGCCCCTTTGCGTGCGGCGAAGCGGCTGATGGGACGCTGACTCGCGTCAATTTGTCTGGTTTTGGCGGGATTTGAATTACACTATTGATGAAGGCTCTTCCGGTGATCCGGGCGGCTGGGTGATCTGAACCGAAAATGATCGATTACCGACGTCCAATGGCCGACAAAACCAGCTAAATCGTCCATCGTCCATCGGTCATCGGTCATCGGTCATCGGTCATCGGTCATCGTCCATCGGTCATCGGTCATCGGTCATCGGTCATCGTCCATCGGTCATCGGCCATTACGGCGGTCAACCGCCTGGAACACCGGAAGAGCCTTGATGAATAGGCGGGCTTTTCTCCGCTCGACCCCGGGATTGCCATGATGAAAGAGGTCACCACGATCGAATCGCGGAGCGCGGCGGAGTCTGCCGGATCGCGGCCTTCGTTGTCGAGCCGCCTGATCCCCTACGCGATGATCGCGCGGCCCGACCATTGGATCAAGAACGTCTTCATGGGGCTGGGCGTTCTGCTCGCCTGCTTCTATCACCCGGACCTTCTGAGCTTGAGATCGATCGGGCCGATCGTCCTGGCGGTGATCGCCACATGCATCATCGCGTCGAGCAATTACGTCATCAATGAGGTGCTCGACGCCCCCACGGACCGGAGCCATCCGGTCAAGAAGAACCGGCCGATCCCTTCGGGCAAGGTTTTCCTGCCCTTGGCCTACGTCGAATGGATCGGCCTTGGCTTGATCGGGCTGGGACTCGCGTCGCTCGTTAACCGGCCTTTCTTCTTCTCGGCCCTCAGCCTTCTGGTGATGGGCTTGATCTATAACATCCCTCCGGTCCGCGCAAAGGACCACGCCTATCTTGATGTTTTGACGGAGTCGGTGAACAACCCGATCCGCCTTCTCTTGGGTTGGTTCGCGGTGACCCGTTCGGAATTCCCGCCGGTCTCTCTGTTGATCTCTTACTGGATGATCGGCGCGTTTTTCATGGCGGCGAAGCGATTCTCGGAGTATCGGGCGATCGGCGACCCGGCGGTCGCGGCGGCCTACCGGAGTTCGTTCCGGCACTATGACGAGCAGAAGCTGCTGGTCAGCATGTTCTTCTACACGACATGCTTCGCGCTGTTCCTCGGCGTGTTCATCGTCCGGTATCACCTGGAACTGATCCTGATCTTTCCGTTGTTCGCGGGGTTCGTGTGCTACTACCTGAACATCGCGTTCAAGAACGACAGCGCCACGGCGAGCCCCGAGAAGCTCTATCAGGAACGTGGTCTGATGACGTTCCTGTTCGTTTGCCTTGCGGCGTTCGTGTTGCTGATGCTGATCCACATTCCGTTCCTGTACCAGCTTTTCAACGTCCAGATTGAGCCGTCGCCGGTTTCTCCGCTCTGGAAGTTTTGAAGACGAGAGATCGTCGTCCCGTCCCGTCCTTCGAAAGCCTTATGAATCACGACGCAAGCCCCAAACTCGACGGCAATGACTCCGAGACTCACGTCGGGGGCCGAGCGCGCCGTCGGGTCCGCGTTCGTAAGCGCGTTCGTCTGAGGTTTCCGAGGATCTTGAAGCATCTCGGTCTCACGAAACTTCCGAAAGTTCCGCCGTTGCTGATCCTTGTCGTTCTCGCCGTGATCGTCCGTGTGCTCCTGTGGGGTTGGTTCATGACCCTTCCCCCGACGACCGAGAAAGGGGGCAAAGAATCAAGTCCGATCGCCAACGTTCTCGAGACCTCGTCCAAGTCTCCGCTCAGAATCTGGGACGAACGGGAGTACGACAACCTCGCCACGAATCTCTGCGAGTACGGCGAATTCTCTTACAAGATCGGAGAGCCGGCGTCACTCCGTCCGCCGCTTTACCCGTTCTTCCTGTCCTTCGTTTACCAGATTCTCGGGCTGAAGAGTTACCAGGCGGCCAGGGCCCTTCAGGCTGTTCTCAGCCTGGTGACGATCTTCCTGGTGTACGACCTCGGTACCAGGGTTTACGACCGCGAAACGGGCTCCCGGGCGGCGGTGTTTTACGCGTTTTACCCGTCGCTCCTGATCGATAACAACCTGATCCTGACCGAAGTGCTGTTCACGTTTTTCCTGACCGCCGCGGTCTGGTCGCTGGTCCGGGGTTTTCAAGCATCGTCGGTCGTCTGGGTCTTGGGGTCCGGGGTCTTGTTCGGGCTCGGCGCGCTGACCCGGAGCGTCCTCTGGGTTTTCATCCCGGTGCTCTCGGTTTACGTGCTTGTGTTCTGGAACGGGAACTGGAAGGGTCGCCTGCTCGCGTCGGGTTCGTTGTTTCTCGCCGCGGTGCTGACCATCGCGCCCTGGGCGGTCCGGAACACGAGGCTCGAAAAAACGTTCCTCGCCATCGACTCGATGGGCGGCCGGAACCTCATGATGGGGAACTACGAATACACGCCGCCGCATCGGTCGTGGGACGCGATTTCGATCGGCGGCGAATCTTCATGGGATGCGGTGCTCGGCCGCGCCGTGCCGGCTTCCTTGTCCGCGACCCAGGGTCAAAAAGACAAGATAGCCATGGGTTACGCGTTGAAGTTTGTCCTGTCGCATCCTGTGTTAACTGCGCAACGCGACGTGGTGAAATTCTTCGACTTCTGGGGGCTGGAGCGCGAGCAAGTCGCCGGCGCGTCGCGAGGGTATTTCGGCCCGATCCCGAGATGGGTGGTTTTCGTCCTCGCGACCGTGATCGTGGGGTCTTACGTCGCAGGGCTTTTCCTGGGAATCTTCGGGGCGTTGGTCACGCCCCCGTCGGACCGCCGCGCGTTCGGATTGATGCTCCTGGTGATCGCGTTTATCTGCGCGATGCACACGCTCACCTTCGGCCACTCGCGATACCATTTGCCGTTGATGCCGCTGATCCTGACCTTCGGGGCGGCGGCCGCGGTGAACGGTCGCGCGGCGTTGTCGTCCCTGCGACGTTGGCCATTTTGGATGGCGACAGGACTCTGCGGCATGTTCGTCTTGGCATGGGCCTGGGACCTGTACGTCGTGGAGAGCGGTAAGCTCTCTGAATTGCTCTCGTCTTGAATTGATCGTTCCTCGTGTTCGCGACACGTTCCAACAGAATCGCCACCGCCCGAGACTTTCATCGCCATGCCCGGAATTTACGGAACCGCTCGATCGAAACCGGCGAATGACCTCTCCGCGCTACTGGAACGGATGGCGGCCCGGCTCAAGCACCACCCCTGGTACGTCGAGAGCCGGTACGTCGATGAGGCCGCCGGACTCGCCCTGGGCAGGACCGCGCTTGGTGTCGTGAACGCGGCGGGACAACCCGTCCGGACCGAGGACGGCCGCTACCTCGCGATGATGGAAGGCGAACTCCACGACGTGGAGGCGCTCCGGAAGTTACTGACGTCCGAAGGGCACGTTTTCGCCGGAGACTCGCAGGCGGAGATCCTCCTGCACGGGTATGAAGCCCGCGGTCGGGATTTTTTCAAGGAACTCCACGGCGTCTTCACCGCCGCGATCTGGGACACCCGCGAGCGGGTTCTCACGCTGGTCAACGACCGGTTCGGGATGAAGCCGCTTTACTACGCGACGCGGCCGGGGGCTCTGGTGTTTGGTCCCGAAGTGAAGGCGCTCCTGGCCGACCCGGAAGTGCCGCGGGGCGTGAGTGCCCGGGGCGTGGCACAGTTCCTCCACTTCGGGCAGTTTCTCGGCGACGACACGCTGCTCGGGGCCGTCCGAACGCTTCCCGCGGCGGCATGGCTGACTTACGCGCCCGACGACGACCGGTTCTCGCTCGACACCTACTGGCGGCTCGACGTTAACCGCGGCGCGAACGCGCCCGATGGCGTCGAGGCCCTCGAACGAATCGACGCCGCGTTCAAGAAGGCCGTCGACCGCCGCACGGGGCCTGAGAATGCGTTGGGATTGTCCCTCTCCGGCGGGCTCGACTCGCGCCTGATCCTGGGCACCGCCGACCTCGAACGCGCCAAGATCACGACCGTCAGCATCGGCGTGAAAGGGAGCCTCGACCACGTCAGTGCCTCGCGGATGGCGGCGATGGCCGGGAGCCCGCACCATGAGTATTACCTCGGCTCGGACTTCCTCTCGAAGTTCGAAGGCCACATGCGCGACATGGCGCACCTGACCGACGGTCAGTACCTCTGCCAGTGCATCGTCATGCCGTCGCTGCCGCTCTACCGGGAGCTGGGCATCGAGGTTCTCCTTCGCGGCCACGCGGGGGAACTGATGCACATGAGCAAGGCCTACAACTTCTCGCTCGACTCACAAGCCCTGGCCCTTCGCGACGACACAGCGCTCGAAAACTGGGCGTTCGGCCGGATGAGCCACTGGATGATGGGGGCGGTTTCCGACGACCTCTTCGCCGGGGACTCCGCCGACCTCGCCCGCGAATCGTTGCGGGAGTGTCTCGCCGAATCGGCAGGAACCGACCCGTTGATCCACCGGGTCTGGCACATGTTCATCACCCAGCGGTTGCGTCGCGAGACGGCGCTTTCGATGACCGAGTTCGGCTCTTTGGTCGAGACGCGAATGCCTTATCTCGACAACGACGTCATCGACGCCCTCATGGCCGCGCCGCCGGATCTGAAGATGCATGATCAGATCCAGACATACATCTTGACCAAGCGTCGGCCCGACTTTCTGTCAGTGGTCAACTCGAACACCGGGGCGAAGATGGGCGCCGGGACTCTCGAACGGAAGCTCTCCACGCTCCGGATGAAGGTTTTCGCCAAGCTCCGCGTGCCCGGTTACCAGCCCTACGAACGGCTCGGGGCCTGGCTCCGCGAGGATCTGCAACCCCTCGTGCGGCGGCTCCTGCTCACCGGCCCGCTCCTGGAACGCGGGGTGCTCCGGCCCGACGCCCTGCGGTCGGTGGTCGAGCAGCACCTCGACGGCAGCCGCAACCACACGTTCCTGCTCCTCGCCCTGATGATCTTCGAGACCGGCCAGCGTGAGTTCATCGACGGCGAATCGTCGGACAGGCCCGTGGAAGCCGTTTCAGGAGGGGTCTGAGCAAGGCGCATGACCACCACGGAACGCCCGGAAGGGTCGCCGCCGACCACCATCTGCCAACTCCTGATCGGCCTCGGAATCGGCGGCGCGGAGGTTCTCGCGACGCGGATGGCGCGGCGGCTCAACGGTCGATTCCGGTTCGTCTTCGCCTGCCTCGATGAAGAGGGAGTTCTCGGAGAAGACCTGCGGGCCGAAGGGTTTGTCGTCCATGTCCTTGGAAGAAATCCCGGTGTCGACTGGCGCTGCGGGCGAAGGCTCGCGGCGTTTTTTCGTTCTGAAGGGGTGAGCCTCGTCCACGCCCATCAATATACGCCGTTCTTTTACGCCGCCGCGTCCCGTCTCCCGTGGCGAACGCCCCCTATCGTGTTCACCGAGCACGGCCGGTTCTTTCCCGATTTCCCACGCCCCAAACGGATCGCCGCCAACCGCGTCCTGCTCGGCCGCCGCGATCGGGTCGTCGGCGTCGGTGAGTCCGTGCGGCAGGCCTTGATCCACAATGAAGGCATTGCCCCCGACCGCGTCGAGGTGATCTACAACGGGATCGATCTCGACGCCTACCACGAAAACGGCGAACCGGCCGCGGACGTGAGGCGCGAGATCGGGGTCAGGCCCGACGACCTTGTGGTGATCCAGGTCGCCCGGCTCGACTACCTCAAAGACCACGTCACGGCCGTCGAGACCCACAAACACGTCCTCGCCCGTCGCCCCGACGCCAAGCTCGTGCTCGTCGGCGAGGGGCCGGAACGCCCCAAGATCGAAGAGGCGATCCGCGCGCGAGGGATGGAGCCGTCGGTCTTGCTCATGGGACTTCGCAAAGATATCCCTCGCCTGGTACGGGCTTCGGATGTATTCTTGCTTACAAGTATCAGTGAAGGGATTCCGCTCACGCTGATCGAGGCGATGGCCGCGCGGAAGCCCGTGGTGTCAACCCGTGTCGGGGGCGTCGGAGAGGTCGTCGATGAAGGCAAGACCGGCTTGCTCGCCCCCTCCGGTGACGCCGAAGCGCTCGCCGGTCATATCCTGAGTCTGGCGGACAACTCCTCGATGCGTTCTGAATATGGTAGGCTCGGGCGACTCCGCGCCGAGGAGCTTTTCTCGGAAACGCAGATGATGGAACGGTACGACCGGCTCTACCGCGAGACGATCGGACCCCGACCCCGATGACGACCTCCCGCGATCAACGGCCGCCCTTGCTCGTGTTCTCGGACGACTGGGGCCGGCACCCGTCGAGCTGCCAGCACCTCATCTCCAGGTTGCTCGACCGCTACGACGTGACCTGGGTCAACACGATCGGCCTGCGGGTCCCGAAGTTCAACAAGGCGACCGTGACGCGAGGGCTGGAAAAGCTGAGAGACTGGACGGGCCTCGGGGCCAAAGCTCCGGCTCCGTCGAGCCCTCTTGCCGCGAGCCCGAAAGTTCTGAACCCGAAAATGTGGCCGTGGTTCGGGTCGAGCTTCGACCGCCGGATCAATCGCGAGATGCTGTTGCGTCAATTGACTCCGGTCGTCGAACGTCTGCCGGCGCCCCCCGTCGCGATCACCACCATCCCGATCGTGGCCGACCTGATCGGCCGCTTACCCGTGGCTCGCTGGGTCTATTACTGCGTTGATGATTTCACGGTCTGGCCGGGGCTCGACCAGAAGGCCTTGAAGGAGATCGAAGGGCCGTTGATCGATCGGGCCGACGTCCTGATCGCCGCCAGCGCGGCCCTTCAAGAACGGTTTGCGACCCTCGGCCGTCCGTCCCATTTGCTCACGCACGGGGTCAATCCTGATGATTGGACGGGCGTCGGCGAGGATACCTCTCCCTTGCCGGGGCTCGACCGCCTGGTGCGTCCCCTGGTCGTTTTCTGGGGCCTGATCGACCGGCGGCTCGACGTCGCCTCTCTTTCGCGCCTCTGCGCCGAACTGCGAGAAGGGACTGTCGTCCTCGTCGGCCCGGAGTCCGACCCGGACCTTGCGTTGAATGAGATCCCCGGATTGGTCCGACTTCCCGCGATGCGGTACGAAGAACTGCCACGGCTCGCGCGCGAGGCGAAGGTTCTCATCATGCCGTATGCCGACCTCCCCGTGACGCGGATGATCCAGCCGTTGAAGCTGGCGGAATACCTCGCCACCGACAGGGCCGTCGTCGTCCGCGACCTGCCGGCCAATCGCCCCTGGGCCGACGCCCTCGACCTCGTCGGCACGCCTGAGGCGTTCTCGGCGGCCGTCCGCGAGCGCCTGGCGACCGGCGTGACCGCGTCGCAGCGGATCGCGCGCCAGAGGTTGAGCGCGGAGAGATGGGAGGCGAAGGCCGCCGCGTTCGAGCGCTGGGCGATCGTCCGGGAACCTTCTGTTTCGTCCCAGAGCGGGATGGCCGAGGTGACGCGACCATGACGCCGGAAACGCCAACGGTCGTGCTCGAAACGCGAGTCGTCCGCGGCTCAGGGGGTGGCCCCGACAAGACGATCCTGAACTCGCCGCGGTTCCTCGATAAAGCGGGCTACCGGGTCGTCTGCGCGTACATGCACCCCCCCGACGACCCGGGGTTCGACGCCCTCCGCACGAAAGCCGAGCGCTGGGGAGCGCCCTTGCTCTCGGTACCCGACCGCGGCCCGGTCGACTTCCGCGTGCTCCGCGATTACCTCGCGATCTGCCGCCGCGAGAACGTCACGATCTGGCACGGGCACGACTACAAGAGCAACCTCGTCGGCCTCCTGCTGCGCCCCTTCTGGAAAATGCGATTGATCACGACCGTTCACGGCTGGGTCGATCATCGGATCAAGCTCTATTACTGGATCGACCGGCTCTGCCTGCGGCACTACGAGAAAGTGATCTGTGTTTCCGAAGACCTTTACGACCAGAGCCGAGCCTGCGGTGTCCCCGAAGAGCGCTGCGTGCTGATCGAGAACGCGGTGGACGTCGGCGAGTTCACAAGGACGTTGAGTCCTTCCGAGGCCCGGCGACGGCTTGGCGAGAACCCCGATCGGCCGGTGATCGGCGCGGTCGGGCGGCTCTCGGCCGAGAAGGGGTTCGACGTCCTGATCCGCGCCGCCGACCGCCTTCTTTCGGAAGGCCATGACTTTCAAGTCTGGATCGTCGGCGAAGGGGATCAGCGCGAGCCTTTGCAATCCCTGATCGACGAACTTGGCCGGGCCGATCGCATCCGCCTCCTGGGGTATCGCAACGACCCGACCGAAGTTTATCAGGCGATGGACGTTTACGCGTTGAGCAGCCTGAGGGAAGGCCTGCCGAACGTGGTCCTTGAAGCGATGGCTCTGAGGATTCCCGTCGCCGCGACGCGGATCGCCGGCGTGCCGCGATTGATTCACGATGGCGAGAACGGCCTGATCGTCGAACCGGGCTCCGTCGATGGCCTGGTCAAGGCACTCGGCGACTTGCTCTCCGACGAGAAGCTCCGGGAACGGCTCGGCCGTCAGGCCCGCGAGACGGTCGAAGCGAGCTATAGTTTCGACGCGAGGATGGAGAAGATCCGCCTTGTGTTCGATGCTTTGAGGCCACAGAAGGCGTCGCTCTTAAACGGCGAAAGCGCCGAGGACCGCGATCGGCCGGGTACCATGGCGCGGGTCGAGAGCTGACCCGCTCGTTCGCCTTTTCCTTTCGTATTTTTTCCCCCGAATCCGACACGACATGACGGCGATGACCCCCGTGGACGCAACAACCGAGGTCGTCGTACACGAGCGAGGCGGCCTGGAAGCGAATCTTCCTCGCCTTTCGGCGTACATCCTGGGATCGGGTCGCACGGCCTTGAGCCGCGACCCCGCATGGCTGCTCGTGCTGGCCGACGGCCTCGGACATCGGCCGTATTGTCTCGAAGCCGTCGAGGGCGGTCGGACCCGGGGCGTCTTGCCGCTGGCGTTCGTCCACTCGTTCCTCTTCGGCCGGTTCCTGGTGAGCCTACCTTACCTGAACACGGGGGGGGTCGTGGCCGACGACGAAACCGTCGCAGCGGCCCTGATCGACCGCGCCGTCGAGCTTGCCGAGAGGCTCAACGCCAAACACCTGGAACTCCGCCACGAAGCGGCCGTCGAACACCCCGCATTCAACCACAGCTTGACGACCAAGGTTCACATGCGGCTGCCGCTGCCCACCGACGCGAAGGTCTTGTGGGACGGGTTCGACCCCAAGGTCCGAAATCAGGTCCGCAAAGGTCAGAAGCACGGCTTGACGGTCGCCTGGGGGGGAGAAGACGTCCTCCCGGAGTTTTACGACGTGTTTTGTCGGAACATGCGAGACCTGGGAACACCCGTTTTCGGCAAAGGGTTATTCCGGAGCATTTTGAGGCAATTCCCCGGCCGTGCCGAGATTTGCGTCACCCGTCTGGAAGGGAAACCCGTGGCCTCCGCGATCCTTCTGCACGGGCAGGGGGTGACCGAGGTCCCCAGCGCCGGCTCGTTGCGGGAATTCAACGCGACGAACGCCAACATGCTGATGTACTGGAACCTTCTGGAACGCGCGATCGAACGCGGCCAAGGGGTCTTTGACTTCGGGCGGTCGAGTGCCGACAGCAACACGTATCGCTTCAAAAAGCAGTGGGGAGCGCTCCCCGTGCCGGCCGATTGGCAGTTTCAGATCCGCTCGGGAGACGTCGGCGGGATGCGCCCCGAAAGTGCGAAGTTCAAGCTCATGATCCGGATCTGGCAGCGGCTTCCCGTCCCCCTGACCAAACTGATCGGCCCGCCGATCGTGCGGGGGATTCCTTGAAAGAAGACCCATCGAAGACCCCGGCCTGGTAAAATGATACGAAGGAGAATCCGCCAATGATGAGTCCCGGCGAAATCCGATCAGCCCTCAAAGCGTCACCATTCAGGCCGTTCACCATCCACCTGGCCGACCAACGATCGTTCCTCGTGCCACATCCCGAATACGCTTACGTCCACCCCAAAGGGCGATTCGTGATCGTGACTCAGGACGACGGCAGTTATGACCTTGCCGACATGCTGCTGGTGACCGGTATTCACGTCACTCCGGGACAACTCGCCGGGAGCGTCGATTAAGGAAATGGCGGTCCCGCCTTCCGCAGATCACCCGGCTTCGACCCGCCGGATGTGGCGAGAACGAATCATGCACGCCGGTCCTCGAATCCAGGGGGTCGCAAATCCCCTCCGGAGCGGGCATGATGAGAGCCTTGTTGATCCGAGTCGATCCGTTGTGCCTTCGTTTGAACCCGCCCCGTCGCCCAAGACCCGGGTGCCGCCTTCATGACGACCCTCCCCACCGAACAACGGTCGATCGCCGGGCGTGACTCCGCCTCGACAAATCCACGCGCCTCGGCCGCGCCCGTCATTCTGAGCTTTGACGTCGAGGAACACGACCGCATCGAGGCCGCCGCCGGGCTCGAAATCGACCCCGCGTTGAAGGCCGTCTATCGCGAACGCGTCGGCCCTTCCACCTTCTGGCTGCTCGACCGGCTCGCGGAAAAATCGATCAAGGCGACGTTCTTCATCGTCGGACAGATCGCCCGGGACGACCCCGAAGTCGTGCGCGCGATCCACCGCGGAGGCCACGAAGTGGCCAGCCACGGCTGGGACCATCAGCGCATCCACAATCATACGCCCGAGTCGTTCCGGGAGGACGTCCGCAAGAGCAAGGACGCGCTGGAGCAGGTGACCGGCGAGGCGGTCGTCGGCTACCGCGCGCCGACGTTCAGCCTCGTGGGGAGGACCGCCTGGGCGATCGAAGTCCTCGTTGAGTCGGGGATGCTCTACGACTCGTCGGTATACCCCATTCGCCACGATCGTTACGGAGTTCCGGGAGCGCCTCGGTCGCCGTTTTATGCGAACGGCGGGGGTCGGGAGATTCTCGAATTCCCACCGGCGACCCTCCGCGTGCTCTCGATGACCATACCGGTCGGCGGCGGCGGCTATTTCCGGCTCTTGCCCCTCTGCTGGATGGAACGCGCGATCAGGCAACTCGATCGGGAGTGCCGGAACCCCGCCGTCACGCTGTACTTCCACCCCTGGGAATTCGACCCGACTCAACCCCGACTCGCCCTGCCACCGCTCAGCAAATTCCGCACCTATATCGGGATCGGTCGCACGCGGGGCCGCCTCCAAACCCTGCTCGCCCGCCATCGATTCGCACGCGCCGTCGATGTCGCCAGGCGACTTGCCGATCGCGGGTCCGACTTGCCGAAGTTCCTGATCAGACCCTGAATGTCGGAAAAAAAAACGCCTGCGAGCCGGGAAAAACGTAACGGATGGCCTTTGAAAGGATACCACGATAGATTGAGTGGACCGATACGTTCGAGTCGTCTGGCTCGATTCCTTGCCGAGTATTCAGAAACGGTTCTCAACAAGGAAGCATCCTTGGTCTGACATCGGGATTTGACTGATTCTAGAATTAAACGATCCGGAGTTGCCGAGACCGAGAGGGACGCGGACGTTCAGCGACCCGATCGCCGGAAACGGAGGAGCGGATCAACCGACTTTGCACGTCGGTCAAGGTCCGTCGGTGAGGAGTAGCCGGTAAACCGTCGGCGTGGTCGACGGAGGCGATTCGGGCGTTGCCGCCCGCCTCGCCGAGTTTGCCTTTCGATTTCGGCGCACCATGTTTTTTTGATGGACCCCCCACGATGAAGAAGAAACGTCGCCGCTCACGATTCAATTTTAAGCTTATCGGCTTGATACTCAGCCTTCTCATCGCCATCGGGGTGGGTGTTTTCGGCATCCACCGTTATCAGGTCAGGCGAAGGGCGGGGGCGCTCGTCGATGAGGCGCGGAGTCTGGAGAAGGCGGGGAAATTCGCCGAGGCGGCCGAAGCCTGGCATCGTTTTCTGCTGGTGAAGCCGGACAATCCCGAAGTGAGGGCGATTTACGCTTCGTTGATCGATAAGACGGCGACGAATCCCAAAGAAAAAGTCATCGCCCTGGAAGAAATCGAAGGCGTCCTCCGTGTCGATCCCGATCGCACCACGCTACGACGTCGGGCCTTGGCCCTCGCCATGGAGCTGGCACCGATCGGCGGGGCGAAATACGACGACGCCAGGAGACACATCGACGCACTGATCAAGGAGTCGCAAGACGCCGGCCTGCTCGATCTGCAAGGGCAAACCTTCGAGGCCGAGGGCAAGTTCGACGAGGCGCAAAAATCGTACCGAACCGCGCTGACCATTAATCAGAAGGCCACCGAGACATCGTTACGGCTCGCGACGATGCTCATCGACAAGGAAAAGAACGTCAGCGACGCGACCAAGATCCTGGATGATATGGTGAAGGCCGATCCCAACTCGGCGAAGTGTTATTTGAAGCGGTCGGAATTTCGGGTTCGGAACGGCATTCCCGGTTCCGAGGATGACGTCATCCGCGCCCGAGAACTGGCCCCCGACGATGCCGACGTGATCGTCGCGGGCCTCGCCGCCGACCTCCCCACCAAGAGCGAGGACGACGTGCTCGCCGAGATCAGACGCGGGCTCAAGCTCCATCCGAAGGACATCCGCTTTTACCGGCTCCTCGTCACGCGAGACATCAAGGCCAAACGCTTGCCGGAAGCGATCGACGCGTTGCGGGGCGCGCTGGACAAAGCGATCCCCGAAAAGCCCGACGAACGCCAGAATCAGATCGAGCTTCGTCTGATGCTCGCCGATCTGCTTCAAGGCTCCGGCAAGTCCGAGGAGGCGAACGCGATCATCGCCGATCTTCGCAAAGTCAAGGACATCACTCCCGATATGACGGCCGTGCTGGACTATCTTGACGCGAAGAACCTGATCATCAAGAACGAGTGGGTGGCGGCGGTCGCAAAATTGAAGGACGTGGTCCCCCGCCTCCGGAACGTCTCCGAATTGCAGACCCGGGCCTACGTCGCCCTGGGTTCGAGTTGCAGCCAGATCGGCGACAACGAAGGCCGCGGAGACGCGTTCCGTGAAGCCGGCAAGGTCAGCCCCGATCACCCGGTCTGGACGGCCAGCCACCTGGAACTGGCGGGGGCGTTGCTAGCCTTGGGCCGGCCGGAAGAGGCGTTGGCCGAATACCAGGCGGTCGTCGGCAAAGAACCCGGTGCCTCGGTGATCATCGCGAACCTGCTCCTGAACAGGGTGCTCACCTCACCTCCCGCGAAGCGGAACTGGGCACCCGTGGAAAAGGCCGTGAACGAGGCGGCAAAGCTCGTCCCCAACGCCCCCGAAATCCCGTTGATTCGAGCGACGATGCTCATGGCGAAAGGCCAAAATCCCGAGGCCCGCGCCTTGCTCGAGGCTGCCCGCTCG